>DRGK01000011.1 GCA_011050075.1 Candidatus Jorgensenbacteria bacterium | reverse complement strand
TTATTACAAGCGGTGACATAACCCCTGAAGAGCTTATTAACAACTCCTTTATATTTTTGCTTGAGCGAGAACCAAAAGAATCCATTCTTGGAAGGTTCCACCTGCACGAGATTCAGAAGTACTTTCCTGAGTACGAGGACGAGATGGACAGGCTTTCCAGACCGAAAGGTTGATGGGGAAGCGCACGTAAAAAGCCCGAGATTGAATCTCGGGCTTTTGGTGCTTTGACGCTATAGTGTGTCAGCAGTAGGGGTAATTGTACCCCACCTCCAACTTTGCCGGTTGTTGCGCGTTGGCCAGTGAATGGCTTCGTAGGCCGTAGTCTATGCCGGAGTCGGTTGTTTCGATTGTATTTGAACCGATCAGCAAACTGGAAAATCCAGCCACAATGTATTCCATGTTGTCCTGTAATCCCATCTTACGGAGCATGCCATACGCGGAGGTAATAACTTGCACCTCCGGGGCAAGACTGGTTTCCATAACGAACGCGTGTCTCAGGGGAATGCTCAGCGCTAATTCGGACTCACTGCCGCCGATAAATTCATTCGTGGCAGGGTCGGTCTCCGTTACAACATTGAACGCGTGTTCCAGGGGAATAACCATTATTAACCTGGATTCATCGAACTCGCTGACGGCGCTGTAGAACTGCGTCTCGGCAATCGGGTTGGGCAGATTCAGCTGAACTTCGGCATCAAGCGTGGTGTAATGCAGTGCCTGCTCGATCGCCGGCCCCTGCGTGTCCACCGCTGCGGATGTGGTATTGGCGGCATCGTATCCATAGAGCATGGGTAGCGAAAGCAACGCCACCGTTAGGAACATTAGGAACCGTTTCATTGGTACCTCCTGTGTTGATGGTTACTGCACTCTGACAAACAACTGTATCAATCATAACGCACAATCTATCCTCTCGCAATAGCTGGAGTGTTGACATCTTTATTGGGTTGATAGCATAAATATGAAGGATATATATTGACGGTATGGGGTATATTTACTTACTTAAAACTGAAAAAAACAAAAAGCCCGAGATTGAATCTCGGGCTCAGGCATATTCAGTGTTCTTTGATAGTAATGGTATCAACCGAACCTTCTTAGGAGTGTGCTGGCTGCAATACACACGGCAACCGCAGCGATGCCGGCAAGGAGTATAACTATCTGACTAGCCACGATGGCAATTACCGGTTGTTCTACTATGAATGTAGAAAAAACCGTTACCCAACCACCAGCGAATACAATGATAGCTATGTAGCTGATAGACATATACATCATAACGGTGAAACCCGCTACCTTTGCGTCACAGTTCTGGGCATGAAACATCTCAAAGAATATCTTTCCGATTTTAATGAGTACACCGGCGCTTATTATTCCATGTAGTGCGCCTAATACACCAGAGAATGAAATAGAATCAAACATTTTATCCTCCACAATCAAGCTTATTATTTCAATGATCTGCTATACATAGTAGCATAAAAAGGTGATTATTGACAGTTACTATGTTTTGTGTTAGATTGCTTTCAGTACTATAACAAGCATTTAATAGAAAGGCGGTGATTAGCTATGATTGCTCTGAGAGTCAGGTTGTTGACCTCGATTGATGGATTCATGAACTGGGTGCATGACCACACTCTATGGATCACGTACTCAGGACCGTACGAGTATGTCTCGCCCATGGTGATTTTTCTGAACCCCGTATCGATAGCGCCGCAGGTGTACAAGGTACTCACGGCGCCGAGCGTGGAGGGGATATCTCCGACGACATGGATTGTGTTCATCTTCGTTCAGATCGCCCTCTTGTTTGAGGGAGTCAAGATGAGGCGACCAGCCTTGTTTTTCTCAATGTTCATTAGCATCATTGAGACCGCTATAATCCTAACGACCGTACTGATACGGTCGTAGTGCCACGAATCGCCATAACCAAGCCCCGTTCAGAAATCTGAACGGGGCATTTTTTGTTTACATCATTGGACGGGAAGTACAGACGTGCCATATAATGGTTGAATGACATCAAAAAACATAAAACCGGAGCTGCCAGGCGGATTTCGTGACTATCTGCCGGCGGAGACCGCGCAGCGTGAGCATTTACTCACGGCTATTCGTGGCGTTTTTGAGCAGTACGGTTTCGTTTCATTTGAAACACCTGCAGTGGAGCGACGTGAGATTCTGACTGGAGGTGATCCAGAATTTGATAAAGAGATATTCCGCGTTGGGTTACGAGAAGATGATGAGGACTTAGCACTGCGTTTTGATTTAACAGTTCCGTTAGCACGAGTTGTTGCCGCGTACCCGCAGGATATTGTAAAACCATTCAGGGCATACAGGATTGGTAAGGTGTGGCGTGGCGAGCGACAACAGGCGGGACGGTACCGTGAATTTTTGCAGTGCGATGTTGATATTGTAGGTTCGTCCCGACTGGAGGCCGATGCGGAGATAATTGTGGTGCTTGTAGAGGTTATGAAAGCACTTGGTGTTGAAGATGCGGTTATTGCGATAAGTAATCGCAAGCTGCTTAACGGGATACTGCAGCAGCTCGGCGTTACAGATGAATTAGCACCAAAGGTACTGCGAGCTATCGACAAACTTGATAAGCGGTCGTGGGATGAAATAGCGGAAGAACTCCAGAGTATTGGATTAGACACCGCACAGATTGAGGAACTAAAGAAACTCATTGATGTTAAGAATGATACAGTGGATGTGGTACTTGATGCACTAAGTGAGCGCGTTACTGATGCACAGGGACAGGAGGGTATTAGTGAGTTGCGTACGCTTGCAAAATTGCTACGCGCCTATCAGGCACCTGATACCGCGTGGCGTGTTGACCCGACGATTGCGCGCGGTCTTGGATATTACACCGGCCCAGTATTTGAGATTCGTATTCCTGAGAGCGAAGTTGGAAGTGTTGGGGGCGGGGGGCGGTATGATACGCTCGTGGAGCGGTTCAGCACCAAGCCGATTCCGGCGGTCGGCGCATCAATAGGATTTGATCGTTTATTTACGGTACTGCAAAAGAAGAACGGTATTGCAGTAGAAGCGGTTGGTGCCTCAGTACTTGTATTAAATTTTGCGGACGCGGCTCGGGATATCTGTATAGCAGTTACGCAGGAGTTGCGTAATGCGGGCATTGCGACTGAGTTCTATATTGGGCAGGAGGAAAATCTTAAAGGGCAGTTCGCATACGCCGTTAAGCGTGGTGTTCCGGTCGTACTTATTATTGGAGACGATGAGATAAAAGAGGGTACGGTGCAGGTGAAGGATATGCGTGCAGGCACACAAGATACGGTAAAACAGCAACAGGTGATTGCTGCTGTACAGAAAATAATTGCCCCGATCTAAGATTTACGGAGACGTTCCATGCGCATAAGATTGTTCACTATTCTCTTTTTACTCATTAGCTTCATCGGTTTTATTGATGCTATATATCTGACAGGTAGGTACTACTCTGGAGACCCGATAACTTGCTCCTTCAATTTTTTGAGCGCATGCGATAGCGTTACAATGAGTGCGCATGCTATTGTGTTCGGCGTTCCCGTTGCACTGCTGGGTGCCGGGTACTACATTACTCTCTTCATGCTAGCCGCCGCTTCATTTATTATGTTTAATGGTCGGTTGCTTACCATTGCATCGTACGCCACGGTATTTGGTCTCGCTGCTTCCGTGTGGTTCGTGTATGTGCAGGCGTTCGTGCTGAATGCGTTCTGCTTATACTGTATTATCTCTGCGGTGACCACGTTACTCCTGTTTATTATGGGGGTACTGTATGTGCTATACTATAGGAAAGCGCATGAATAGGAAGCATTACCTATTTTTATTATTGCTCCGCCTTGGTATGGGTTGGTTGTTTGTGTACGCTGGTATTTCAAAGATTGTTAACCCCAACTGGACGGCGGCAGGATTTCTACAGAGTTCAAAAATGCTCTCAAATATCTACGGATGGTTTGCTCTGCCGGGAAATATTATATTTGTGGACTTTCTCAACGAGTGGGGACTGACACTTATCGGTGTTGCACTCATCGTGGGCGCTGCGGTAAAGTACGCCTCATACTTCGGAATTTTGCTCATGCTTCTATATTATTTCCCGACGCTCGAATTTCCGTACGCAGGTGGACACTCCTTTATAGTGGATGAGCACGTTATCTACATCCTCGTTTTCCTTCTCTTCATTGGTACGCGGTCCGGTGAGATGTGGGGTGTTGACCGATATCTCAAAGATCACCATATACTCGTGAAAAATAGAGAGAAGGAAGTATTAGAAAAAGAAGAAAAAGGGGGAGTTCTAGAAACATAGGGCAATAACTCAGCAGCACCATAAAAAGCAATGAAACGTGCGAAGTATATATTCGTGGTGGGAGGTGTAATGTCAGGCGTCGGCAAAGGCATTACCAGCTCTTCCATCGGTAAGTTATTGCAAACGCGCGGGTTTTCCGTCTCTGCAATTAAAATTGACCCCTATATCAACGTCGATGCAGGCACCATGAATCCCACCGAGCACGGTGAGGTTTTTGTTTTAGAAGACGGGACCGAGTGTGATCAGGATATGGGTAACTATGAACGGTTTTTGGGTCGCTATCTGGACGGGCGGAACTATATGACGACAGGAAGCATTTATCAATCAGTAATTCAGAAAGAGCGAAATCTTGAGTACAGAGGAAAATGTGTTAGTGTTGTACCCCATATCCCACTTGAGGTTATCTCTAAAATTGACAGCGCATTGAAGAAAGACAAGGCAGAAATCATGATCACCGAAATAGGCGGTACGGTGGGAGAATATGAGAACATTCTGTTTTTAGAGGCAATACGAGTTTTAAAACACAAGAAACCCAACGATGTGCTTTTAGTCCTGGTGAGCTACCTTCCTTATCAGGGGGATGGGAAGGAGCTAAAAACAAAACCAACTCAACACGCGGTGCGTGACCTTCATCTTGCCGGCCTTCATCCAGACATTATTATTGCGCGTGCGAAAATTCCGATTGATAAAAAGAGAAAGGAAAAGATTGCGTTCAACTGTGGGGTAGATGAAACTGAAGTAATTTCTGCTCCTGATATTGTGAGTATTTACAAGGTGCCGTTGAATTTTGAAAAGGAAAATCTTACGAAGATTCTTTTAGAGAAACTTCGTATTAAGTCGAACAATAGAGTGAGTACAAAAAGCTTTTCTGAATGGCAACGTCTGGTGAGGACAGTAGAAAATCCTCGTGGTTCGGTAAAGATTGGTATTGTGGGCAAGTACTTTTCTACGGGTGATTATGTTTTGAGCGATTCTTATATTTCGGTGATTGAAGCAATCAAGCATGCAGCATATGCGTTAAAATATGAGCCCAAGATTGAATGGATTGATTCAAGCGAGTTTGAGCCGAAATCGAAATCGTACCGGCGTGAGCTCAGAAAACTTAGTAACTATGGAGGTATTATTGTGCCCGGCGGCTTTGGAAGTCGCGGTGTTGATGGTAAGCTGAATGCGATTCGTTACTGCCGTGAAAATAAGATTCCGTTTTTTGGACTTTGTTATGGAATGCAGCTCGCGCTTGTTGAGTTTGCGAGAAATGTATGCGGTTTGAAAAATGCACATACTACTGAAATTGATAAAAATACACCATATCCGGTGATTGACTTATTACCTGGGCAGCGGGATATTATGGCACGCAGCAACTATGGAGCAACTATGCGTCTCGGTGCATACCCTGCGGTACTTAAATCAAAGAGCATAGTGCACAGTGCATATCATACATCGGATGGTGAATTCATATCTGAACGTCACCGGCACCGCTATGAAGTAAATCCTGATTACATTGGTAAGTTTGAAGCAGATGGACTTGTCTTTTCAGGTATGTCACCCGACCACAAACTTATGGAGATAGCCGAGCTTCCGAAGTCCAGGCACCCTTTTTTTGTTGCGACGCAATTTCATCCTGAATTTAAATCCAGGCCGCTTGACCCTCATCCGCTTTTTTTAACTTTTGTAAAGTCGGCTATGAAGTTGTAGTATGATTCAGAATTTCAAGCAAGAGATCCGTTGGTTGCTTGAAGAAAAGTATGAGAGCAACCTGACAGAAAAGGCGAGTCGTGATATTGAACGCATTAAACACGGAGAGCCGGTGGCGTATGTCATTGGTTTTGTTGATTTTTTGGGGTGCCGCATAGACCTCTCAATGCACCCACTTATCCCGCGTCCCGAAACAGAGTACTGGGTTGAGCATGTTATCAAAGAGATGCGTGGCACCGGTGCATCTATACGATGCCTTGATATGTGTGCGGGGTCGGGGTGTATTGGTATCGCAGTGCTGCATCACATAGCTGAGGCGAGTATTGATTTTGCTGAAAAAGATGAAAGTATGCTCAAGCAGGTGCGCATCAACGCAAAGCAGAATCATATTTCAGAACGCCGATTTTGTACGATTACATCAAATCTTTTTTCGAATATAACTGGTAGGTACGATTATATACTCGTCAATCCTCCGTACGTTGCCCAAAACGATAGCACTGTTCAAGAATCCGTACTCCGGTGGGAACCACGCGGTGCACTGTTTGCGGAGCACGATGGACTTGCCATTATTGAACGAATATTAAAACATGCGCCGAATTACCTCGTGCCCGGCGGTGTGTTGTATCTTGAGCACGGTACTGCGCAGAGAGCTCAAGTTGAATCACTGGCTCGTAAGTATGGATATCGGTGTAATAGTTATAAAGACCAGTATAGTGTTGACCGCTTCGTGCGATGTACGGCCTAAAAAAAACCGAACAGTTATGTTCGGTTTTTGCTACAAGCAAGCGTATTGCTTGTGATTAACTTATGAAAAGGAAGTATGTGACGAGCAAGAGTGCGATTACGATCATCTCTATTGAGAGTGCCTCTATGGCGTGTAGGCGCTTTTCCTCAAATGCGAAGAATTTAAAAGCATAGTACCGCGTCGCGGTGCGTCCCATATTATACGCAATGAATGCGAATGCGAGTGCGAAGATAATGATAACTATCCTCATTTCCTGGTTCAGAAAGGGCGTGTCATTTTTGAGTATTGTGTGTACTATAAGAGCGATGAACACTCCAGAACTCGCAAAGAGCGATACTGCTGCTTTAGAAAAATCATCTCCTTTATGTTTGAGGTGTGCGCCACTTATCCAGAGGACTGTCCCAATGAGAGCCGTACAGACAGTAACGTACCAAGATGCTACATATCCATACTTAACCTGCACTGCAGTAGTTACCGCGATTAGTAATAGAGGAAAAAGAAATGTTGCCCCTACTACTTTCCATAGTAACTTCCTATCAAGGCGTGTATACATCCATATAACCTCCTTAGTTTTTAAACTGCTACATTACATACAGTATAGAACACCACAGTAATTGTTGTGGTGTTCGTTGTTGATAAGTAATGGTGCAGTGGCTGATGTTATGTTGTAGATAAAGATACGTGGTGTGGTACAATACCACTACGTAATTACAACACAAAACCAGACATGAGTTACTTCATTATCATTATTACCGCCGGCTTTGTTGGTATGATGGTAACAAAGAAAGTGCAAGTTCGGCGCAGTGGTGGAGACATTGCAGAGCTTGCCGCACAGAAGATACGTGAACACAACGAGAATAAGGAACAAATATTAGGACTCTTAGAGGGAAAAGAGCGTATTGTTTTGCGTCACGTGCAGCGGGGTGAGCGTGCACGGATAACGCGAAGTGAGACAGAACGACTGCTGGGTGTCTCGGACAATGTCGCCGAACGATACCTACTTGATCTGGAGAGGAAGGGGATGATAACGCGTGTCGGTCAGATTGATGACGATGTGTACTATGAGCGTGTACAGATGCGTGAAAGTTCAGTATAGATAATTGCTACGTTTATTATGACACCTACGCGCACGCTACACTCAAAGGAACCAGTTTTCGAGTATAACCAAATTACCGAAAACATTTTCATTGGTACGAACATGTGTTGCCAAACGCACTTTGATGATGACCTTATCGCTCAAGATGTGTGGGCAGATATATCACTTGAGGGAGAACGGTTGGATATGCCGTTCGGTGTGTCATATTTTGGGTGGCTGCCGGTGGAGGACGGACTTGCACCAACTGACGACCAGATGAAATTCGGTGTCGCTATGCTGGACCAATTGATTGGCATGGGTAAACGACTGTACGTGCACTGTGAACATGGTCATGGACGCTCACCAACACTAGTCGCCGCTTACTTTATTATGAAAGGGGATTCTGTAGGTGATGCAATTGAACGTATACGAAAGAAGCGCTCGATGATACATATAACGCCCAAACAGAAGAAAGCTCTTGAGCGTTGGTATACACACGTGAACAGCGAGTGAAAAAGATATCACAGAGCATAGCGCGAGCAGCTACTCTATTTGTACTGGTAGCAGTGGTCTTTGTATTGTTTGCTTTGATGCGGGTCATTGTATACGGACCTACAGACACGGTTTCAAACTTTGCTGAATGTGCGGAAGAAGGAAACTCTGTTGTGGGGTCGTACCCTGCTCAATGTATAACTTCCTCCGGTAAGATGTTCGTGGAGGATATCGGTAATGAGTTAGATAAGCAAGACTTTATTCGTATTGATATACCACGTCCAAATAGTGTAGTTGCTAGTCCTCTGGTTATTGAAGGAGAAGCGCGCGGCACCTGGTTCTTTGAAGGGGATTTTCCCGTGCAACTTCTTGATGGTGATGGTCGCGAAGTTGCAGTTGGTTTCGTGAGTTCTAATGAGGAATGGATGACCGAAGCATTCATTCCGTATTACGGAGAGCTTGTATTTGAGATTCCCAACACTACTACCGGAACGCTCATCCTTAAAAAAGATAACCCAACCGGTTTGCCGGAGCACGATGATACACTGTATATTCCGGTGCGGTTTTAGTACAAACGCTGTGTGATAAAAAGTTACTAAGATATGCACAGATGCAAAGTGTGTAATAAGCGTATACTTAATGTATAGGTATAAAGGTCGCGCAATAAAACGTTTTTAAAAATGCCACGAAAGAAAACAACACGCAAGCCAGCTCGTAGAAGAGTGGTAGCAAAAAAGAAGACGGTAAGGAAGTCTGTCCGCAAGCCAGCGAGTCGTAAGCGCAGCGCTGCTAAGAAAACAACTCGTAAGAGAGTAGTTAAGCGTACGGTTCGCAGGAAGCCGGCAACCCGTAAGAGAGTTGCGAAGAGGTCGGTAGCAAAGAGACGACGTAAGAAATAATTAACATAGTACTACCGCCGGCGGTAGTACTATGTTAAGGGTATGATAGAGGCAGTAAAAACGTGCACGGTTGGTTAGTGACTGTACGTCGTGTTGTGTCGCGCTCAGGCGCGATTTTTTGATGTCTGATACAATACATAATATGCTCTCTATGAGAAATATTGGCGCACATGCCTCTATTACCGGTGGATACATAACTGCGCTTAAGCATATTACTAGGATTGGTGGTAGTTGTTTGCAGATGTTCTCAACCTCACCCCGCAGCTGGAGACTTGCCGAGATTTCAGATGATGAAGTTGAAGAATTTACGACACTGCGTCAAGACCTTGCGATAGATCCCGTATACTTTCACGCAAGTTACCTTATTAACCTCGCTGATGATGGACGGATAGGCAATGCCTCAAAACGATCGCTTGTCCACGAACTGCACATCGCAGAGCGCTTGGGTGTGCGGGGGAGTGTGGTACATCTTGGTTCGTTCAAGGATAAGCATGATATACCGATACAAGAGTACAGTCGGTATGATGTACTACTCGCCAACATCCGTGAGGTACTTGAGAAGACTCCTAAGACGACAATGCTTATTATCGAGAATGCGGGTGTACGTAAGATAGGAAAGAATCTTGAGGAGTTTGAGGCACTCATGGGAGACCTCGCAAATGACCGAGTGCGCGTTTGCCTTGATACATGCCATCTTCACGCAACCGGTTATCGTATAGACACTAAAAAAAATCTCGACGTGTTTTTAAAACTCTTTGATGAGCGTATTGGTCTGGATAAGCTTGAGTTATGGCACGCGAATGATAGTCGGGATCCGTTTGAAAGTTTTCGTGACCGGCACGATAACATTGGGGAGGGGGAAATTGGTTTAGAAACGTTTCGGTACCTGCTCAACGATGCACGCGTATCTGCGCTTCCTTTCGTTATTGAAACACCAGGATTTGATGGTATGGGTCCTGACAAGAAAAACGTGGATATTCTTAAAGCACTTGCTACGTAACAAAACCGAGAACGTACGGCATTGTAATATATCTATGGCAACGTTTCGTTTATTAATTACACTTCTCATTTTTGGCGGTATTGGAGCGGTATGGTTATGGAGCGGTAGTATTGGTGAGTTTACCGTTGCTCCGGATGTTATATATCTGCCAAAACTTCCCGATCCTCCGAATGAAGTTAATGCGGTATATATGACAAGCTGGTCAGCCGCTTCTTCGAAGAGTATTGATTATGTGGAACGTCTTGTGCGTGATACGGAAATAAACGCGGTTGTGATTAATGTTAAGGACTATTCCGGGTATGTTGTGTATGACTCTGCGATACCAGAGGTAGCTCAGTATGGTGCGAAGCAGGTTATTATTCCGGACATTGCTGCGCTTATTGCGCGCCTGCACCGTGAAGGTATATATGTTATTGCCCGCATCGTTGTGTTTCAAGATCCGGTATTAGCAGTTGCGCGGCCAGAATTGGCAATTCACCGCGCCTCACTACGTACTACGAGTTCTGAAGCATACACTATTGATACTCTTTGGTTTGATAGGAATGGTAGTGCATGGATTGATCCTGCTGCAGAAGATGCCTGGCAGTACATTGCCTTGATCGTGCGAGAGGTTGATATACTCGGGTTTGATGAAATTAACTTTGACTATATTCGCTTCCCATCAGATGGCGACGTGCTTGATACGAAGTATCCTGTCTGGGACGAAATAGTGCCGACACATAAAATACTGAGTGCATTCTTTTCTTTCTTGAGAGAAGAATTTCCTCAAACACGTCTTTCAATTGACGTGTTTGGTATTGTGACTGTGCGTACTCAGGATGAAGGCATTGGGCAGCTGTTGGAAGACGTGTACCGGTACTTTGATTTTGTGAGTCCTATGGTATATCCATCTCACTACGCACCCGGTTTTCTGAATTTTGCTAACCCAGCAGAACACCCGTATGAAATTGTGTACGATAGTATGTATCGCGCTCGTGAACGCCTTGTGGTACTGGAGACGGTCACGGCGAGTAGTACCACTACATCAACGCCGGTGCGCGCAGCAATCCGTCCATGGTTACAGGATTTTGATCTTGGTGCGATATACGACACCGAAAAGGTACGACAGCAGATAGAAGCAACTCGCGATGCGCTCGGCGATCGTTTTGTGGGATATATGCTATGGAGTCCCACAAACATATACACTGAAGACGCGTTAAGGTATGAATAGTATATTTTCATTATTTGGTCGTGGCATTGAACAACAAGAGCACCGTATCGGCAAACAAGGTTTATTTGTGCGTGAGTGGCGCCCGCAGCATGTTCGGTTTCCATATCCCATTGTGTGTATTCATGGAGCCTTTGCAGGTGTGGGAACGTGGCGTATTATTGCTCCGTACCTGGCCCGTCGCGGGTTTCGGTGTGTGACGTTTGCTTTACGAGGACACGCTAAGAGCAAACGCATCAACTTGTCCGGTGTCAGTTGTGATGATTATGTGCAGGATATAGCAGAGGTGATAACTACACTAAAACTCGATGACCCCATGCTCATTGGGCATAGTATGGGGGGTACACTTGCATTGCAGTATGCTGCGGCATATGACGTACGAGGAATTATTGCTATTGACCCCACTATTCCTACTGAAGTACCTGTATCACGTTTACCCGCGTGGAGACTAAAGTATATACCTGACGTACCGATGTTTCGGGAACTTGGTGTTCCTGATGAATGGGAACTTGCAAAACAGTTTGTATCAGATATGCCGAGACGTTACATGCACATGTTTCGGCGCGTACTCCATTTTACAGAATCAGGGCATGCGCTACAGGAACTCGCCCAAGGCGTTTCGGTTCCACCTGATAAACTGCATAATATTCCGATACTTGTTCTTGCCGCTGAAATGAGGAAATCTTTGGTAGTTGATATACCGCTCGCGGACGTGAAGGCACTTGCAGAACAGTATGGAGCAGAGTTTACAGTTATAGACAGTACAACACATGTAGGCATTGTGCTCGGTATACATGCACGCGAAACCGCTCGACGTATTATTGAATGGCTTATACACACAAATAAAAGAGACCTTCGTTAGAAGGTCTCAAGAGAATGTTACTGTTTCATGGATTCACGGCGTCGCTTTCTGCATCGTTGTGCATGCAGTTCAAAAGAAAGTGTTTTGATGTTGCGATTGCAGTACGGGCATTTGTTGCAGCAGGGGGCGGTGTGTTTCATACTTGAACCGTTTGTATGACAGGCGCACCTGCACTCATTTGCGTCAACAACGCTCTCATGTATTTCGGACATAGTGTACTTCCTTCTATTCTAGATGAACTATTTGGAGTGTAGAATAATAATATGAAAGAAGCAAGTACTATTATAGTGTTGCTTGGAGTACTCGTTCTGCTTTTTGCGTTGTCTATACCACCCGATGAACCGGAACTGATACTGTTGGTTGTGCGTGAGGATATGTCTCTCGGTGATATTGGCCGCACGCTGCAGGATACATCGGTGATAGGGCACCGCTTCTTATTTACTGCCGCGTTCTGGCTGCACAGTCCTACGAGTATTGAGTCGGGAGGATACCGATTGACAGAGCGTATGGGTGCGTGGCGTGCGGTGAAGGTGTTAATTGGTGACGCACAACTCAGATGGGTAACAGTACCGGAAGGACTGCGCAAGGAAGAAGTTGCCGAGATAGTTGGTACCGTGCTTGAATGGACGGTGGTACAACAAGAGGGATTTATTGCTGCATATCAAAGCGGTGTGTATGCAGAAGGGGTGTACTTTCCGGATACCTATCTGATTCCGCATGATGCAACGGGCGGAGAGGTTGCCGAGCGTATGATTGCGCAGCTGAATGAGGTTTTGGAACCATACACGGAGGAACTGCTCGTACAAAATATTAAGTGGACGACCGTACTGAAGCTTGCTTCATTGATCCAGCGTGAAGCGGCATATGATGAGGAAATGTCGCTTGTTGCCGGCATACTCTGGAACAGACTCTTGCAGGATATGCGGTTGCAGGTAGACGCGACTGTTCAGTATGTACGTGGTGATAGCGGTGATGGTTGGTGGGCACCGATTCACATTAAAGATAAAAACATAGATTCTCCGTACAATACCTACCTGTATAAAGGGTTGCCTCCTGCTCCGATTGCTAATCCGGGACTCGCGGCGATTGAAGCAGTGATATATCCGGAGGAGACTAATTGTTTATACTATATACATGATGATAATCGTCGCATTCATTGCTCCGCGACATACAAGGAACATATACGTAATATAGAACGGTATCTAAAAGATTAAAATTTTTCGTATGCAAATTCATATTAAAGCTACAAAACTTGATTTAACTCCGGCGGTTCATGAGTATATTGAGCGCCGCATTGGCAGTTTAGAACAATATCTGGGTCGGTTTGAGCGAGAGAAACAGGTGCACATATATATTGAAATTGCGCGTTCCACTAAGCATCACAAAAGCGGTAACGTATTTTATGCTGAGGTGACTACCAATGTAGCCGGTGAGAAACTTCGAGTGGAGCGGTATGCTGAAGATGTTCGTACTGCGATTGATGACGTCAAAGATGTACTGAAGCGTGACATACGCAAGATTAAAGAAAAACAGGTGGACAAGAAACGTGGTTTACGCAGAGCGTTAAAGCCAAAACGTTGATTCCTTGTTCGTTTTTTGTTACGGTTTGAGTGTTATTAACTGTAAGCATGAAAGGTCGAGTAGATGGAAAATCAGTAAATTCTGTTATCTATGAGTCAGAATGAAGATCAGGAGTTTCTTGAGTACGTTGTAAAGGGTATTGTTGATAACCCGGACGATGTTCAGGTTGACCGAAAGGTTGACGAAATGGGTGTTTTACTTTCACTCCGCGTTAATCAACAGGATATGGGTCAGGTAGTGGGTCGTCAGGGCTCTACCGCTAAGGCGATTCGCACATTGCTCCGTATTGTTGGTATGAAGCACAATGCCCGGGTAAATCTAAAAATAGAGGAGCCCGAAGGTAGGGAAGCGGCAGCTCCAACGCCAGCAGCTCCAGCGACTGAAGAATAGCTTCTTATAAATATGTTACTTCCAGAGCCCCTGCTATACTTGTAGCGTAGGGGCTCTGGCTTGTTAGTTTTGATACATTTAGTATGCGATTTGATGTAATTACTATATTTCCCGATGCAGTAACCTCTTATCTGCAGACATCGCTTTTGGGCAAGGCGCAGAAGCAAGGGTTCATTGAGGTACATGTCACCGATTTGCGTGATTTTACAAGTGATGTACACCGTACTGTTGACGATACGCCGTACGGCGGTGGTCCCGGCATGGTGTTGAAAGCTGAACCGATATATCGAGCAGTTACACAATTGCGAAAAGATAGTGGTAGTAAGAAAATCAGGGTAATTTTATTTTCAACGCGCGGTCAGACATTCGACCGAGTGATGACGCGTAGACTATGTACGTATGACCATCTTATTCTGATATGCGGCAGGTATGAGGGTGTTGATGAGCGTATCGCGACACATCTTGCCGATGAGGAGATTTCTATCGGTGCATACGTGCTCTCCGGTGGAGAACTGCCTGCGTTAGTGGTAGTGGAAGCGGTGAGTCGTCATGTACCCGGTGTGCTGGGAAAAGTAGAGTCTTTGGAAGAAATCAAAGGATCGTATCCCGTATACACAAAACCGGATACATTCGTGACCGATGATGGGAAAACGTGGGAAGTTCCAGAGGTACTGCGCTCGGGTGACCATAAGAAGATAGATGCATGGCGAAAGCAATATAGCCTTTGACTTACTTTTTCGTTTTAAGTACAATTGGTGAACATCATGACAGACATAACAAGTGATACAAAAGAATCTCTTGATGAGAAGGTTGCGGTGGAGTTGTTGCAGGCAGGTGTACTGTATAGCCACAGGAAATCGAAGGCACATCCTCGTATGCGTCAGTTTATCGGCGCTCATCGCCACGAGATGGATATTTTAGATGCGCAGGCAACAATAGAAAGCTTGGAGAAGGCAACTTCTTTTTTGCGTGAAGCATTCACCGAAGGAAAATCTGTACTGTTTGTAGGGACCACGTCGCCGGCAGTTCAAGATGTGGAGCGTATCGCGAAGCATTTTAATCAGCCGTACGTCACGCATCGTTGGCTTGGCGGGACGCTCACTAATTTTAAGGTTATTCGTAAACGTATTGAGTATTATATTGATCTTAAAGAGAAACGGGAACAGGGTGAACTTGAAAAGTATACAAAGAAGGAACAGGTGCAGTTTATGGGGAAGATAGGTAAACTTTCTCGGAATCTCGGAGGATTGGAGAGTATGGATAAGTTGCCGGATTTACTCTTCATCATTGATAGTCAGGCGCATAAAACTGCGCTCGCTGAGGCCAAGCGTGTAGGAATACCGGTGGTTGGTGTTATTGATACGAACGATGACCCTGAAGAAATTACGTATCCTATTATTGCGAACGATCATGCGCGTGGTAGCATACGATGGGTGTTACAGTACATTATCGAGACGCTCGGCGACATAAAACCTGCACCCGTTCAGGATGAGTCAGCTAAAAATATGGATGAAAATACGGATGAGAGTACGGATAAGAGTACGAGCTCATAACGAGTTATCATATAATCATGGATGCTAAACAAGTTCAGAAACTGCGCGATGCAACCGGTGCCGGTATTATGGATTGCAAGAGGGCACTTGAAGAAGCGAAGAGTGATTTTGATTGCGCTCTGGAAATTGTGCGTGAGAAAGGCATTATTATTGCTGAGAAGAAGGGTAGCCGAAAGACCGGTGCCGGACTTTTTGAAACCTATATACATAATAATCGTGTCGGGGTGTTGCTCGAAATGCGCGCTGAAACTGATTTTGTAATTCGCGCTGAACCGTTTCGTGAACTTGTGCACGAAGTAGTGATGCAGATTGCTGCAATGAATCCAAAGGACGTTGATGCGCTACTTGAGCAATCGTACATTAAAGATGAATCAATAAGTATTGGCGACTTGATCAAGCAGACCATCGGTACGATAGGTGAGAATATTAGCGTAGAACGTTTTTGCAGGTATGAACTTTAATTTTGTACTCGACATAGTTATTGTGGTGAGCTTGGGCACAATTCTGTATGTCATTGCTCGTGCATTGCCGCGTATCAATGATGAAGAGCAGGAACCGGAACTCAAAATGCCGTGGACACTCGTGTACTTGGAAAAAGCGGATAATCACGTTAAGATAATTACGGAAAAATTCCTGCGGCGTACGCGCGTAGTACTTATGAAATTTGATAATTCAGTAGATAATCGGTTGCGTACGCTACGAAAAAATAACGGAAAGAACGGTAACTTACTGATTGAACTGGAAGAGGAAGAGCACATAGAAGAGTAGCGGAGCGCCGGTACCCAAGCGGTCAACGGGGATGGTCTGTAAAACCATTGGCATTGCCTACGCAGGTTCGAATCCTGCCCGGCGCACATAAAACTTGCATTTTCTGAGATTTGTGCTATAGTGCTCGTGTGAGTGTGTGAATCCTTACATCCGCTTTTAGCGAATCAGAGGATTCTTTCCAACTACCACCCCGGCTTTTGTCGGGGTGGTTTTTTGTTGCGCGACATAACCGTAGGTATATAATGAGAGAGCTTTTAGTGGGGTCGTGTGAGCGGTCGCTGTAGCGCACTCACATAGAAAAATGTTGGAGATCACCTCGGCGGCCGCTTACGCGGCCTCACTTCTATACGTTATATGAAATTATTACGAAAGTTTTTTGTTGACCGTGGGCGCCAACAGTTAGAACAGGTGGTAGCTCAAGTCAACGAATACGAATCTAAACTTGAAGGGGAGTCACCAGAACAGCTTGGTGAACGTTCACGTACATTGCGAGCGCGCATACAGGAGGGCGTAGCATTAGAAGACGTATTGCCCGAGGCGTTTGCTCTCGTGCGTGAGGCGGCGAAGCTCACGTTAAATCAGCGGCACTATGATGTGCAGATAATTGGTGGTGTAGTACTGCATGAAGGTAAAATAGCACAGATGCTGACCGGTGAAGGTAAGACACTTGCCTCCACCTTATCAGTTTATTTAAATGCACTGACAGGAAAAGGTGTTCATATTGTTACGGTCAATGAATACCTTGCGCGACGTGACGTGGTGTGGATGGGGCAAGTATATCATGCACTCGGACTGAGCGTGGCGTGCCTCGTGCATGAAGGTGCGTACCAGTATGATCCCGAATACAAGGCGAAAGAAGATATTGAGCAGCTGGACAAAGAACGTGACAGTAAAGGAAGTTTTCATGTGGTTGATGAATTTCTACGCCCCGTTTCAAGGAAGGAAGCGTATCTGGCGGATGTTACGTACGGTACCAATCATGAGTTTGGATTTGATTACCTGCGTGACAATCTTGCAGTTCACTTGGAGGATCGGGTGCAGCGTGGCCATTACTATACTATCGTCGATGAGGTGGACAATATTCTTATTGATGAGGCACGCACACCGCTGATTATTTCAGCTCCTGATGCGCAGTCGAGTGAGTATTACAAGATATTTGCCCGCATCGTTCCAACTTTGCAGCTTGAGACTGATTACGTCGCGGATGAAAAACGCAGAACGGTCAGTATAACCGACGCCGGTATTGAAAAGATTGAACGTGCGCTCAAGGTGGACAATCTTTTTGACCAGGAGCACGCACGGCTCGTACATTACATGAACGAGAGCTTGAAAGTGCAAGCACTGTTTCGGAAGGATAAAGATTATGTAGTGAAGAATGGTGAGGTGATTATTGTTGACCAGTTCACCGGACGAATGCTTCAGGGGAGGCGATATTCCGAGGGGTTGCATCAGGCGATTGAGGCGAAAGAAGGAGTTCAGGTACAGCAGGAGAATCGTACCTACGCGCAGATTACGATTCAAAATTACTTCCGCCTCTATGATAAAATCGCCGGCATGACTGGTACCGCACAAAGTTCCGCAGAAGAGTTTGATAAGGTGTACGGTCTTGAGGTAGCGAGTATTCCGCCTAATAAGCCGGTCGTTCGAGAGGACTTGCCAGATGCAATTTATAAAACAAATGAAAGTAAGTACCACGCGGTGGTTGCAGAGGTTAAGCGCAGACACGAACTGGGACAGCCGGTATTACTCGGCACTGCGTCTATTGAACACAACGAACAACTTTCACTGCATTTGCAGCGCGGTGGTGTTCCACATGAGATACTGAATGCTAAGCAGCACGAGCGGGAAGGGGAAATTATTGCACAAGCAGGTAGGTCCGGCGCAGTTACCGTTGCGACGAATATGGCAGGCCGTGGTGTTGATATTGTTTTGGGCGGTAATCCGCCGGATGTAGAAGAAGCGGAACGCGTGCGGAAGGCCGGCGGGTTGCATGTTATTGGTACTGATCGGCACGAAGCGAGGCGCATTGATGACCAGTTGCGCGGTCGTTCCGGGCGGCAGGGTGATCCCGGATCCAGCCAGTTTTTCCTATCGCTTGAGGATGACTTACTGCGCATTTTTGGAGGTGAGCGCATTAGCAATTTAATGGGAACGCTTCGTATTCCGGAGGATATGCCGATTGAGTCGGGATTGGTGTCTAAGGCGGTGAATCAGGCACAGCAGAAAGTAGAGGGTATGAATCTTGATATGCGACAGCACC
>DRGK01000010.1 GCA_011050075.1 Candidatus Jorgensenbacteria bacterium | reverse complement strand
GTCATGTACCACAACCTCATTAAGAGATGCGCAGATGTGTGCCGGATATGGCACACGAGCTCCTTCCGGACGATACCCTAAAAAAGCTGCGCGGGCACCCGCTTCTTTTAAAAGAAGCGCGGCGTGCTCATCAAGATCAATGAGCCGTACTCCCGAAACTGCTTTCTCGTGTAACACATGTAAAATACGGGCAAGAATATTGCCCGATGTTCTCATCTTCTCTATATCTTGCTCCGACTTCAACTTCATATCACTGAGAAATACCTAACACTTTCATTACCGATTCGTGTACTTTATACGGAGCTGGCAAGCCATCAATCCGTTTAACCGTGTACCCACGGCTTTCCATTCCCTCAATAATGGGGTACGTACGGTCTGCAAATTCTTTCAAGCGAACTTTGATAATTTCCGGATCATCAAGCGTACGCTTACGCGTAGGTCCGCTGCAGAAGGCACATCTCTGAAGCTTAGCTTCAGCAAGAATTGGAAGTCCACACACAGAACACACTACCCGGTGTGAATTCCGCTCAATAGAGGTTTCAGGCGTGATTTCCAACATAATAATGAATATATGGTCGCGACCATACATTTCTTCCAATAACGGCAATAGTCCTCGATTTGTGTCATCCCCAAACGCCTCAAAATCGGTACGAGGTGAACCGCTGTACGTAACACTAAAACCCGCCTCTGCGATACGGCGTGTCGCATCAGATACGATTTTTAATACCCACGATGGCGTACAAAGTATACCGGTATCGAAGAGTTTCTTTTCTTTGCGCAGTACGGGATCAGCCTCTGCCGAGGGGTCACGAAACAACTGCTCGAGATACCGACCGGTGTCAAAATGGATAAACTGAAACCGGCGCACTAAAAGTTCCGCCTGTGTTCCTTTTCCGGCCCCAGGAGGACCATAAATAATCACCGCTCTCTGTTTCATATTCCAATTAAAACATGAACCAGGTGATTACGGCAACAGAGCTATCTTATGCCTTCGTATTCTCGCATAACCAACTGCGACTCAACCTGCTTCATAACCTCAAGTGCAACAGCAACAACAATAAGGAGTGCCGCACCACCGATCGCAAAGGTCGGAACGTTCATAAAAATCTGAGTAAGGTTCGGCAAGATCGCTATAATACCAAGAAATAAAGCACCAAATAATGTAATGCGATGTACTATTTTTTTCAATACCTCAGTGGTCGCCTGACCGGGACGTATGCCGGGAATAAAACCACCGCTCTGCTGCAGATTCTTTGATATCTCATTGGGATCAAAGGTAACCGCAGTATAAAAGTATGTGAACAACACCACTAATACAAAATACGTGGAAGTATAAAACAGAGCATTATTGAAAAAAACCGTTACCAGATCATTCAATTTCACGCCGAAACCGGAAGAAAAAGCTGACACAATCTGTGCAATAAACTGTGGGAACAATAGTACCGAGATAGCAAAGATGATAGGAATCACGCCGGCCTGGTTTACTTTGAGCGGCAGATAACTCGCTACACCTCCATACATCTTGTTACCACGAACCTGCTTAGCATATGAAACAGGTATTTTACGTTCACCCTCATTGATGTACGTTACTCCCGCAATGACAATAACGCTCAACACAACAAAGGCGATATAGGTAGGGAGCATTTGTGGCGTATATGTTGCCAAACTTGACGCAACAGACTGTGGTAATTGAGAAACAATACCGGCAAAAATCATTATTGATATTCCGTTACCCAGTTTGTACTCGGAAATAAGTTCACCAATCCACATCAGCACTACGCTACCGGCAGTAATCACAACAACATTACTGAGCATTTGTGATAACGAAAGTGAGTCAATCACCCGTTGTGATATAAGAAGGTTCAGAAATCCGTACGATTGTAATACTGCCAATGGAACGGTTAGGTATCGGGAGTACCGGTTAAACTTAGCACGCCCCTCTGCGCCTTCTCCATAATATGCTTCCTTCAATTTCGGGAAAATGATAGTCAGCAACTGCATAATAATCATCGCCGTAATATACGGTCCTACACCAAGCATGACGAGAGATAGATTTGAGAGTCCCCCACCGGAGAAAATATTGAGAAATCCAAACAATTGATTAGAGGAGAAAAATTCACTAAGCCGTGCAGCATCAACACCAGGAATAGGAATTGTTGCAAGTAATCTAAATATAGAAAGCAAGAACAAAATAATCAGTATTTTCCTGCGCAGATCAGGTATTTTAAAAATCTGTAGAAATTTATTCATGAATTTCACCTCCTGCTTTCTCTATTTTCTCTCGCGCCGTCTTGGAGACAGGTATTCCTTGTACAGTAAATGCCTTAGTAATCGTTCCGCTGCCTAAAATCTTAACCGGCTGTCTCAAACGTCGAATAACACCGCGCTCCTTCAAAACTTCCTTTGTAAGAGAGTTGTCACCAAACATACGCTCTAGGTCTTTTATATTCAAGACAATAGGAGTTTGCTTTATTGAAGAAAACTTAACACCGCGCAGTTTCGGCATGCGAGCGATAAGTTCTTTCTCCGCAGACGGCGTACCGCTGCTCGCATGGGCCTTCTGTCCCTTAATACCACGCCCGGAATACGTACCACGCTTACCTCCTCGGCCAATGCGTTTACGCCGCTTACGCTTTTCGTTTTTTAGTTCGTGCTTCTGCATATGCTGTAAAATTTACAAATTCTCGTAATGCTTTCATTGTCGCCATGGCGTTATTCAGTTTATTATTGGTCGTACCGATGATCTTTGCAGAGATATCTTTCACACCAACGAGCTCAAGCACAACACGAGCGGCACCACCCGCAACCAATCCATGCCCCTCTCGCACCGGTCTTAAACGCACGCGTGCGGCACTATATTTTGCATCTATATCATATGGAATTGTACGATTCTCATGCAGGTCCACATGAATCACATTCTTGCGTGCACTGGACTTCCCTTTCTGAATGGACGCTACAACATCTGAACCCTTACCGGTCCCTACTCCGACACGACCCTTTCGATCACCAACAACTACGACGGCACGAAAACTGAATCGCTTACCACCTTTAACAACTCGAACCACGCGTCGTATTTCCAACACACGGTCATCAAACTCATCTTGTTGTTTTGGTTTCCTTTCTCTTCTTTTAAATGTATCAGTCATAAAAACATCACAATACTAAACCTTTCCCGCGAGCCCCTTCGGCAAGCGCTTTTACTCTCCCATGATACAGGTACGAACCTCTATCAAACAAGACGCGTGTAATACCTTCTTTTTTAGCAGCTTGAGCAATACTTTCTCCGACAACACGTGCTCGTTCGGTTCTCGTGCCCTTTGCGCTGCTTGTTTCAGTTGAAACAGCTGCAATGGTTTTCCCCTCAACATCGTTAATGAGCTGTGCATATATGTGTTTATTACTACGAAAAACTGAAAGTCGCGGTCGTTCTGAAGTACCATGCCCAATGCTTTTACGCACCCGTTGTTTTCTCCGCTCTCTTTGTATGTATCTTCCAATTTTCATACTACGTAGTGTTATTCTGCACCAACCGCTGCTTTCTTACCGGCCTTACGTCTTACAATCTCATCATCATACCGAAATCCTTTACCCTTATACGGCTCAACAGGACGAAATGAGCGAATCTCTGCAGTAACTTGACCAACAAGTTCCTTGTTAATACCCTTCACGGTAATTTTAGTATTTCCATCCAGTTCAAACTCAATACCGGCAGGTTTCTGATATGTGATAAAGTGAGAAAAACCAAGCTCTAATTTAAGATTGTCGCCCTCTTTATTGATGCGATATCCCACACCCTCAAGCAACAACGTCTTTTGAAATCCCTTAGTTACCCCTTCAATAGCATTTGCTACTAAAGCACGGAGCGTGCCCCAGTTACTACGCGCCTGCTTCGTGTTTTCCAGTAACTCAAAGCTGAGCGTCTGCCCTTCTTGTACAGGCCGTACGCCTGATAGTACGGGAATATTTTGTTCATTACCATTACCAGATACCATAACCACCGTATCATTAATTGATACGGTTACGCCTTCTGGAATAATAATTGGTTTTCTACCGATACGTGACATAATGAGTTACCAAATTTCAAACAACAACTGACCACCAACCTTTGCTCTACGAGCTTGCGTACCGCTCAATAATCCCTTAGGTGTAGATATCACGAGCATACCATACCCCCGCTTAACCGCACGCATTTTCTCATACCCACTATACTGGCTACGAGATGGTTTGCTCAATATCTTCATACCACGAATAGGATGTTCCGTATTAAAATATAGCTTCAGTATCTTTTGGGGAATACGTCCCTTCACTTCAACTTTCTCTATAAACCCGTTCTCGACGAGAAGATCTGCAATGTTCCGGTCCATACGGGAATAAGGCGCAGTAGTATTTTTCTGACCAGCTGCTTGAGCATTCTTAATACGTATTAATAAATCTATGTACATACTACCAACTCGCTTTTTTTATGCCAGGTATTTCGCCCTTATGTGCAAGTTCACGAAAACATATTCTACACAGATGAAAATCACGCATGTAGCTACGTTTACGACCACAGCGAAAACAGCGCAGTACGATACGCGTACTGTACTTTGGTTTCTTTTTTGATCGTTCTATAACTGATT
>DRGK01000009.1 GCA_011050075.1 Candidatus Jorgensenbacteria bacterium | reverse complement strand
CTATGTACTTTGGTACGGCCACCCCTGTCATTGACCAGAATGATGCTGACCGTATCAATCCCGGGCTCGGAGCCCTGCCAGCTAATTTTGTATGTCTTCTCTAACTCCCACCTTTCATTGAGTAGTGGTGATGTAATGGTGATGGTGTGGCTATCGGCCAACACCATTAAACTTGGTGGCGCCAAAAGAGCTAAAACTAAAAGGCTAAAAACAAAGTATTTCATATTGAAATTATATCATATATAATCAGCTTTCAAAAAAACTTCATACAATTTTCGAAAGGAAGAAATAATGCTTCTGGCCTCCAGTTTTACCAACTGATATGAGTCAGAAGCTTAAGAATCTTTGAGAAAACTAATAAAGCTCAATCGGTGAACAGGTGATGGTCCATACATACGAAGCCTCTTATAGTGCATGCGCGTACCATATCCTTTATGCTGTGCAAATCCGTACTCTCGGTGTACTAAATCAAGACGCGTCATCACGCTATCCCGATACACCTTTGCTACGATCGCTGCTAGTTTGATTGCGCGGAATATTGTATCGCCCCTCACCACGGTACGGTACGGTATATCATTTGTAAGGTACAGTGCACCATCAAGTAGTACCGTAGTATTGTTGGTTGGGAGGTTTTCTTGAGTTACAAGTCGCCCTACTGCGCGTGTCGCAGCGCGGTCTGCAGCTCGCGCAATATTAATATTATCAATAACGCGAGGCGTTACCCATGAAACGGTGTATGCAATATAGTCGTGCTCCATAATGTACTGAAACCATCTTTCTCGCTGCAGCGGTGTCATCTGCTTTGAGTCACGTAGAGCGCCTCCAGCTTTGTGGCGAAATTGCACATGGCGGGGAACCGCAACTGCGGCGACCACGAGTGGACCTGCGAGCGGTCCACGTCCTGCTTCATCTACGCCTATAATAAAACCTCGTTCTTTACTGCTCACGCGTCAAACCAAGTTTCTTCACCTTCACAATAAACTGATCATTGAACTCATTAATTTTCTCACGCTTCTGGTTCACTTCTACAAGTCGTCCCTCAACCAAACGACGATCTTCTGCTTCATTTGTCACTATTGCGGTGCTCAGTGCAGAAAGAAACTCATTTAGACTCTTTGTGTAAGACAAGAACTCGTGCGTGAGCGCAATTTCAATTTCTATTGCTTCAAACGCTATTTTCCTCGTTCGGGCAGAGGTAATCACCGCGAGCTGCTGTACCAATTCTTCAAGTGATATTGAAAGCTGGAGTGTTTCTTCGCGTGCTTGTACATTGTCCTTACTCGCCTCACGTATAAGTGCTAGCGCTTTCTTTTGCTCTCCCCTCATATCCAGATCGTTAATGCGCTTGATTTTCTCATGTACCGCATCGGTCATAGCGACTACTTGTTCACTGTGTAATGCCGCCGTACGATACGACGCCAAGAAATCTGTAGGAAGTACCGGCGAATCATTCATGGTACGCAGTACAAACACCATAATCACGACACCAATAATAACGAGTGCCACGACTGCTATGTTCCGGTACATATTTATCTGCTGCTTTTTCCGCATACTAATTATCCACACTATACCACAGCAGTGTTTTTTGTCATCTTGCACGTGTACTATGGATTAAGGTATACATACATTATGGTGGCGAGTCTATCTTGCCATAAAGCGGGTGTTGTATAATGGCTATTACATCTGCCTTCCAAGCAGAAGATTGGGGTTCGATTCCCCGCACCCGCACTGTGATACGTTATGTAAAATACTGTAACGTTACACCACGCAGAGAAACGAAATGGTCTCTGTATCGTTTTATCTTATGAGTACAGACAAAAGGCTCATTAAAAAGGCTCAAAGAGGAGAAGTAGAGGCATTTGGAACACTCTATGACGAATACCTCACTCCTATTTATAGTTTTGTATTGCTACGCGTTCGCCATAAATCGGACGCCGAAGATATTACACAACAGGTCTTTTTAAGTGCATGGAAAAATATTGAACGCTACGAGTTGCGTGATAATATACCCTTTTCAAGCTGGTTATATAGAATTGCACGAAACGCGGTCATTGATCATTACCGCACACAGCGGGAGCACGTTGATATAGAATCACTATCAGAACAGCTGAGCGCCGATGTACCGGAACCTGCACAGATACTGGACGATACGTTTCAGCTTCAAGAGGTGAAACGTGCACTCAACGCGTTGGGTGCTGATGAGCAAGACGTGCTCATCATGCGCTTCATCAATGAACTCTCAAGCAAAGAGGTTGCTGATGTGCTGGATAAGAGTGAAGGTGCAGTGCGTGTTGTACAACACCGTGCACTCAAGAAACTAAAGAGGGAATTGGATTAATGGACAAGAATATAATCGATAAGCTACACACACTAAAGCAGGCCACGGGTCCTGATGCGGAGTTCGCGGCACACACGCGACGGCTTTTATTTGCAATGCAACCCACACCACATCGATTCCCAACGTGGGTGTTTGCAGTAACTGCTGCTGTTATACTCATAGCAGTTTCAGGCTTACTACTCCCTTCTTCTCCCACTATTTCTTCTTCTCTCGATGCCAAGTTTCTACAGGAAGAATTCAATGACCTCAATATCAATATACAGCTACAAGAAATAACGTATCGGCAGGACATCAATGAAACCATTAGTTCTGCACTGGATGAAATTAGCGGTACGCATATCAGTCACCTCAATCCGGATATTCTTAAGTCGGAAGAAAAACTTATTGACGAACTTCAACTGGAGAACGACGGACCACGTATTGATATAATGCTCGACCAGATAATTTTTTAATTATTTATGAAACGGTACACTACTATCATCCTTCTCATTGTTTTCCTCTCTATAGGACAGCACGCGGTTGCACAGACGCTAGATGTACAAAAAGCACTGGATGATACAAAAGAAAGTCTGGGTGATCTTGTAACCGCAAAAGATGAAGACAGTCCGCTTAATGTGGCGCTACGTATTGAAACATTTAAAAAAGTGGTTGAGCTGTCACTTTCTGAAGCAAAGGATTTTAAAATCAAACTATTAGTACTTGATGATATTGATGACGAAGCGTTGCTCGCATGGAAAGAACGTATGGTTACCGCACTTAATGAAGCGATTACATACTATGAGACACAGCACGCGTACATTAAGGAGAATGGCTTATCTATTGATCTTGAGGAAATTCAAACAATCGCTGCCGATTTTAAGGCGTGGCGCGAAACATACTATCTCCCTGCTTATGGCCAGATACAAGTTTTCCTCTTCATTCAAAAAGAGGAGCGCATACTTGCGATTGCTCAAAGTAGATGGGGGAAAATTGAGCAAGATATTGCAAGACTTGAACGTGCCGGACTTAATGGTATTGATGAGCTACGAGAACTACTAAGCGCTGCCGGTGATTATATTTTACTGAGTAAACAAGAGTATAGTGCAGCAGCTGAAACATTTGCTTATACATACACTGCACCGTTTCTAACAACATCCACTATTGAAGAAAGTGAGGCAACATCGACGGACACTACTATTCAGATGCTCGAAACAACAATAACTCCGACGTCATCCGATATATTAGATACATCAGAGCCCCGACTTCAAGAGAATGTCGGGGAAGAAACAGTTGAAACCACTACTTCAACCGATGTAGTGGCTCCCGTATCCCCTATTACGTCAATAAAGGATCTGGTACGATCCTCTTTACAAAACGTAAAGCGAGCGTACCAAGTCTTTATTGAAATGAGCAGTCTGGTGAGGAAACTGCTCTAACCACTTTTGCCTATAAGGTAATGTGGTCGTTTGCCTGTCTAACGGCCGATAGACAGGACATGCAACACAAACCCCGCCTGTCCAATGGACAGGCGGGGTTGTTTTTGTGTAAATAATTGCTTATCTTACAGCGTCCTTAAGTCCTTTACCAGCAGTAAATTTCGGTACTGTTGCTGCCGCAATCTGAATTTTTTCACCCGTCTGAGGGTTTACACCGGCTCGTGCAGCTCGTCTTCTCACGCGGAACGTGCCAAACCCAGTCACTGCAACCT
>DRGK01000008.1 GCA_011050075.1 Candidatus Jorgensenbacteria bacterium | reverse complement strand
GTGTTTCACCCGACTATTCAGTACTTCGCAAAGGCCGTTGATGGAGTTCTCATTGTGGATCCTGAAACCGGCGAAACGACGTTCTACCAGGGAAATGAAGTACCCGACTGGGTTGATCGCGTATACCCAGAGAACTTCGCAGAAAGCTACATCTCTTGGTACGGAAAGTTCGTACAGGGGTGGGTAAACTCGTGGTGGGGAGAGGAAAACGTGGAGAAAACACCGTACGGTCAGGACTCCGACGACGTTATGCTTATCTATGGAAGTGATGGAAACCCGTACTGGTTTACCGGCATGACCTCGTCGTCAGCCGCAGACCAATCACTGACGAGCTTCGTTCTCATGAACAGTAGAACCGGTAAGGCGCGGAAGTACCGCGCGACCGGTCCGAATGAAGAAGCAGTTCTGGAAGCGGTTCAGAACTCGGTCTCCAACTATGCGGGGTACCGGGGTACGCAGCCGATACCGTATAACATCTACGGTGAGTTCACCTGGGTCGTACCAGTCGTGAGCGAGAAGAACATCCTTCAGCGCGTCGCACTGGTACGAGCCTCAAATGCAACAGTGAAGCTTGGAATGGATCTCCGAGAGTCACTCCGAGAGTACCGTGTACTCCTCTCGTCGGCTGGGTTTTCAACCGCACCGACGAGCAGCGCGGACTACATGAGCCACGAAGGCTTACAGTTATCCAGACTGAGTAGAGAGGTAACTACAACGACGACACTCTACTATCTCTACTTCGATGAGGTTCCAGGTATCATCTTCACTGCTACGAGCAACGTTTCGCCTGAAATCACCATCTCTCAGCCGGGAGATACGGTAAACATCGGGTACATCGAAACGCGCGAGCCGTTCCTACAGCTCAACGCTTTCGATAATCTGGGACTTACCGTACGAACTTCAGCGGAGCAAGTGAAACTCTCGGAACGGAGAGCAGGTACCGATAGTGCTCAAGCACAGCGGACGATGGTAAGAGAAGTTCGGCAAGAGCTGGACAACCTCTCTCCAGAAGAACTGCAGCAGCTGTACGAAACGCTCAACAATACAAATGAGCAATAACCGCCGCAGTAACCAACAATCACAAACAAAGCGCCACAGAAAACTGTGGCGCTTTTTACTGCAACGCATTGACATCGCATCACAGTCTGTACTATTAATTAGGTAGAACCTAAACAGAACCCACAACATCGGAAAGGGTGACTGAATGGAAACAACGGAACGAGGAAATACTGCCGAACTGACTAACTTCCATAAATCCATATTCTATCCTGTTTTATTTGCCGGTCTCACCTGCACTATAGCGCTCGCAGGATTGGGGTTCTTCCTCGCGGGAGGAATCGTCGTTATCCTGACCTTCGTAGTAGAGGTTGGCAACATAAAGATATGGAAATGGCGAATTAAGCAAGTACCAATAAGAGCTCTTTCAGATCTCGTAAACGAGTTCAAAAATAGGTCCGAAACAAACGAGCCATAAACCGCCCATACAAAAAATAAACACCGTGTGCATACGCGGTGTTTTTTTATTACATAGAGTTGACAAACAAGCTGGTTGTGGGAATGGTGTTATGGTATCGTCAATACAATGAAATCAGGTGCACTCCCATCACAAACCATCCGCTCGCTCATCCAGTCGGGAATTATTGCGGGCGGTAATGAAAAACGTATCCAGCCGGCATCGCTTGATCTCGCGCTTACCGAAACAGTGTACCGCATTGAGTACATTTTTCAGCCGCGACCGAATGAGTCAATTGAAGATATTCTCAATGAAATGGGTGCAACACCGCATAATCTCACAAACCCCTTTGAGCGCGGCGTAATGTATCTCGCCAAGCTTTCGGAATCACTTAAGCTTCCGAAAGACATATCTGCGCGGTGTAATCCAAAATCCAGTACCGGAAGAAATGACCTGCAGGTGCGTGTGCTCGCCGATGGTGTACCGCGCTTTGATACAATACCCGCCGGATTCACCGGTAATCTCTGGATTGTTATCATGTCAAAATCATTCCCCATCAAACTACCGACGGATGAGTCGCTCTCACAGATGCGCTTCTTCTATGCCGATGCTACCTCACGCATTTCAGAGGACGAGCTCAGAACATCATTAGAACAGGACAAATTGTTCTGGCGGCACAGCGGTGAAAAACCGTTCACCAATGATGAAATTAAAATCAGAGACAACGACGGGTCACTCATTCTAACCGTTGATATCATCAATGAGGGTATCACCGCATGGGAATGCCTCGGTCTCAATCGCATTCTGGATTTCACGAAACGAAATTACTACAAACCGACCGATTTTTTTCGACCCATTAGTATAGATTCAGGAAGTATTTATCTCAAACAGGACAACTTTTACATTCTGCGCAGCCGCGAACGCGTTCGCATCCCTCCAAATCTTTCCTCTGAAATGATCCCTATGGATGAACGCTCCGGTGAGTTCCGCTCACACTACTCAGGATTTATTGATCCGGGGTGGGGATATGGAATAAACGGCGACGGAAACGGGCGACCGCTCGTTCTGGAGGTACGCCCGTTTGAAGACCTCGTACTTCGCGACAACCAGCCTATTGCAAAAATCGTTTTTGATACTATGCACGAAAAACCAGATATCATCTACGATACACTCGAACGCTCGCACTACACCGGAGAACCAAAAGATCCAAAACTCTCTAAGCACTTTATTACGTCTTAACTAAAACACCCCTTCAGTCGAAGGGGTGTTTTTTGTGTTCAATACAAATGTTATTCTGCCAATTCTTCACCTGCCGCTTCAATGACAAATGAGCTTATAACAAGCTCATCGCCCTCCGTGGCCGGTTCATCATCAGCAGCGCTGAACTCACCATCACCGTTGTCCATGTGCACCATTGCGTATAATGTCTCACCTTCAATGCTCGCACGGTTTAGACTCACGACAAGGTTTTCGTACTCACCAACAATAGCATCGCTTACACCAATGATCGCACCCGGCGCACCGGCTGAGTCATCATGAATAACGATATAGCCCGCATCAGTGAGACGAGCGTTCCCAATGACCACATCATCTCCCGCAAGCTGGCTTGAAGCCGTTACTGCATACAATGCTGTACTAGGAATACCAATTCCATCCGAGCGGAACATAAGGTATCCAACCACAGCAATAACGATGATGACGATAATTATCCACGCTGTCTTACTCATATATAGTAGCTAGTTTCTCTATCTCACCGACCTTTGTCCATGTTCGCTTGTTATACCATATTTAGACATAAAAATCATGTTTGTGCACGCTCAATGTTCATTAAACGGGTATATTTAGCTATTCGCTCCGGCTGTACCGGCACGCCAAACTTGATACCATCGGCCCCGACCGCATACGCGAGATCGGCAATAAAATCATCTTCGGTCTCTCCGGACCGATGTGAAACAACCGTGTGCCACCCTCGTTCTTTCGCATACGCGACCGCCGCGAATGTTTCGCTCACAGTACCTACCTGATTTGGCTTGATAATGACACCATTGACAGCGTTCTCTTGTGCCGCTTGCTCCATACGTTCAATCTGTGTAACGGTAAGATCGTCCCCAATGATATATAAATCATCTCCAAGGGTCTTATGCAGTGCAGTAAAGTTTTTAAAATCATCATCACCGAAGGGGTCCTCAAGGTACTGCAACTGAAATACTTCCACAAGTCGTTGATACTGTGACGTAAGTTCCTCAGGCGTACGTGAAATCTGTCCTACTGCGGCATCCAAGCCATATACCACATTCTTTGTCATACCAAGCGCCTCCACCGTTTCATGCAACACTTCAAACGGCTCCATGTCGTCTCTCCAGTTAAGCGCATAACCACCCTCATCACCGAGAGACAACTTTGTCCGACCGATACGTTTCTGCACGCGCTTACCAAGCGCTCCATAGATGCACTTCCCCATATCAACCGCCTTTTCAATAGAATCAGTGCGTATTCCTACCAAGTACTCCTGAAATACAATATTACTCGCCGCATGCGCACCACCATTAACCATATTCATATAGCAGATCGGTTGTACACCTCCCCGCACATCATATGTATCCCGCAGATGCTGCCAGAGCGGTACATCGCGTGATACAGCAGCAGCGCGTGCGGTTGCATATGAAACGGCGAGTATCGTATTAGCCCCCAGTTCAGATCGCTGCGGAGAGTTATCAAGCGCAACAAGCATGGCATCAATTGATTGCTGGTCAGCAGGGTCTTTTCCGATGATCATGGATGTAATATGCTCTCGTATATTATGCACCGCCTCCGCCGGCACAACAGAAACTGCTTCATGAGTACCGCGACTCTTTCCCTGCGGTACTGAAGCAAATACCTCCGTACCATCATCAAGACGCATCGTTACCGCAACGGTTTCCTCGCCGCGTGAATCACGCACCGTACAGCCATCAACAGAGATAATGGTGCTCATGCGCTACTTCACTACATTAATCGGTTTCCCGGAAGCAAATGCAATAATGTTCTGTACCGTTACATCGAGAATTCGTTGTAGCGCCTCCTTTGTATTGAATGCATTGTGCGGCGTCACAATAACGCGCGGGTGATCAATGAGAGCGTGACCGGCGAGAACCGTGCGCAAACGTTCCGCCTTGAGTGCGTCCCGCAAGAACTCCAGATCGTCCTTAAGTGCACCCTCTTCTTCCAAAACATCAAGTCCCGCACCGGCGATATGCTCATCTTTCAGTGCGCGCACGAGTGCTTCAGTTTCTACAACCTGCCCGCGACTCGTATTGATAAGATATGCGCCACGCTTCATTTGATAAATATTCTCTTTATTGATTAGGTGGTGTGTGCTTTTAAGGTATGGCACATGTAGTGTTACGATATCGCTCTGCTCTAGAAGTTCTTCGAGCGAACAGTATTTAAATTCCAATTCTTTACTCATTGCCTCATTAGGATATACATCGCACGCTACTACATTCATGCCAAATCCCTTCGCGATACGTATTACGTGCTTGCCAATACTGCCAGTGCCCACAACACCGAGCGTCTTCCCATACAGGTCAAACCCCTGCAGTTCCCGTAGATTAAACTGCCTCTTTTCTCGAATACGGTGGTACGCATCATACATTTTCCGCGAGAGCATGAGTATTAGTGCAAACGTGTACTCCGCGACGGTACGCTCACCGTATGACGGTACCGATGAGACTATAATGCCTCTACGTTTACAGACATCCAGATCAATGTGATCGTACCCGGTTGACTGTGTCGCAATAAATTTGAGGTTGGGAAGCTTACTCACCAACTTTTCATCAATAGAGGAGTCAATAAAAATCGATGCAATCTCAAAATCCACTTCCGGCGGTATGTGGTCCGCGTCAAGTACCTCGTCATAGAATACCAGTGTAACACCTGCATTGCGCAATGACTTCTGCGCCATAATGTAGTCGCGCTGCTGCTGTGTGAGTACAAAAAACGCTGCTTTCATGGTTAGCGAGGTTTACGTGTACGTGATGACCGTCGCGACTGTTCTAAGTGGTATACGGCACGTACCGTAGCAACAAATGCATCAGGACTCAATGAGATGCTCTCAATACGCTCAGAGACGAGGAATTTTACAAACTCAGGGTAGTCAGACGGCGCCTGCCCACAGATGCCCACATACTTGCTGCGCTTCCGACAGGTACGGATAACGCGCCGCACCATTTCTTTGACCGCTTCATTGTTCTCATTGCCCACATCACGTATCAGTTCAGAGTCACGGTCGATACCCAGTACAAGCTGCGTCAAATCGTTAGAACCAATGGACATACCATCAAACACATCAAGAAATGCATCTGCCTGTATCACATTCGATGGTATCTCACACATTACATATATTTTGAGTTTTCTGTCTTTTCTCCGACTGAGTCCATGCTTTGCCATGAGTTGTACGACACGCTTGCCCTCCTCAACCGTTCGGCAGAACGGCACCATCGGCACCATATTGGTCAAACCCATCTCGTACCGCACCTTTGCGAGCGCTCGGCACTCCAACACAAACGCATCTTTAAATTGAGGATGATAGTATCGTGACGCACCACGCCATCCAAGCATAGGATTTTCTTCCTCAGGTTCATACCGTTCACCACCAAGCAATGTTCGGTACTCGTTCGTCTTGAAGTCAGAAAAGCGCACAATAACGGGATACGGATAGAACGCCACGCTAATGCGCGCAATACCGAACGCAAGATTATCAACATAAAACTGCCGCTTATCTTTCCATCCTCGCGTACGTTCCCCGATGGTGCGACGAAGCGCGGTAGGTAATGCATTAAACTCAAAGAGCGCCATGGGATGAATACCAATACTAGATGCAATAATAAACTCCTCGCGCGCCAAGCCAACTCCACGGTGCGGAAGGAATGACTTTTCAAACGCAGTCTCCGGTGTTGCAATATTCACCATCATTTTCGTCTTCGGCTGAGTTAGGTTTTTAATATTATGCTTTATAATCTTAAAGGCGTGCTTCCCGGACAACACTATTCCGTCATCACCAGTCGTATCAACAGTTACGACCTGACCGGTGCGAATTGAAGTAGTAGCATCGCCCGTACCTACAACACAGGGAATGCCAAGTTCTCGTGAAACGATTGCGGCATGCGAAGTACGACCTCCCTTATCCGTGACAATAGCAGAAGCAATTTTCATAATAGGCTCCCAGTCCGGGTCGGTCATATCGGTTACGAGCACCTCTCCTTTACGAAACTTAGTGATATCCGAAATATCAAAGATTACGCGTGCTTTTCCATGCGCAATTTTACTTCCAACCGATGCTCCTCGAGTCAATACCGTTCCACCCCCGGTGCGTCGGTATTCTTCTATCACAGAAAAATCGCGCAGTGCGTGTACTGTCTCCGGACGCGCCTGCACAATATACAGCTTTCCCGTTATACCATCTTTCGCCCACTCAATATCCATTGGCATCCATCGTCCGCGCTGCTTTGAGTAGTGTTGCTCAATCAATGTTCCCCACCGAGCGAGGGTAAGAATCTCATTATCAGAGAGTACGAACGAATCCTGTTCCCTGCGCGATGTTGTAATAAGTTTAATCCCCTTCTTTCCAGAAGATGCATACACTATCTTCCTGTCTTTTACACCAAGTTTTTTACCGATGATCGGTTTATATTTCTTAGTATCCAGCGGTTTTTTGAATACCCAGAACTCATCCGGTGTCACCTCCCCTTGGACTAGTAGTTCTCCCAATCCCCACGTTCCATTAATGAGCACTACATCGCGAAATCCCGATTCGGTATCAAGTGTAAAAAGCACGCCTGCAACACCTTTGTCAGCACGCACCATTTTCTGCACACCGACCGACAACGCCACATCAAGGTGTTTAAATCCCTTATCTTCCCGGTACGAGATAGCACGGTTAGTGAACAGTGACGCCATCGCATTACGCACCGCCCGCATTACATGTTCGGCACCACGAACATTGAGATACGTATCGTGCTCGCCTGCAAATGATGCGTCAGGAAGATCTTCCGCAGTTGCACTTGAACGTACGGCAACATCTACATTGCGTCCGTACTGTTTTTCTAAGCTTCGGTAGCCGGCAATAATCTCACGTTTAATCTCAGCTGGAAATGGGTAGCGGCGGATTGCTTCCCGTATTGCCTTGCCGCATTTCGCCAACTCACGCACGTTATGAACGTTAAGTCCTTCCAAGCGTCGCTTAATGATTTCATCAAGTTTCGTTTTGGAAATAAACTGACGATACGCGTATGCGGTTACTATAAAACCGTCGGGAATGCGCACACCCTTCGGGGATAAACGCGTGAGCATTTCACCGAGTGATGCATTCTTTCCACCTACGAGCGCTACGTCCTGTATACCCACTCCCTTCATTGGAAGAATAAGTGCTTCTGTGCGTTTTTTCATGTTATAACTTTATGGCAAGTACTATATCAGACACATTTGAGCCTGTATGACCCGTCACAATATGGTCTCCTACTTGTTCAAAAAAGTGATATGAGTCGTTTTTTTGCAAATACACCGCGGCGTCTAAACTGAGCACACGGGCGCGCTCTTTTGTTATTGTATCACAGAGTGCACCGGCGACATCAGTGTTATCGTTTCCGTCGCTCGCCACGGAAACGATGAGTTCTCCTTCTTCTACATACGGAACACATGCGAGTACGAGTTCCTGATTCCTACCTCCTGTTCCATCTCCGGTTAGCTTCACTGTCGTCTCACCTCCATACAATAGAGCAGTATGTGGAAGTGCAGTATGAAGCTCATCAATGATGCGTTTTCCCATCTCACGCGCCTCACCTGCCAAGCTCGTCGTACAGATGCGTGGGGTAAAACCCATTGATTGCGCCCATAACACCATCGCGTCAAGTGCATGTTTATTTGAGACCACAATCTTACTATATGCATGTGCAAAATACCTATCCTCCTGCGGAGTATCGATCAAGGCAGTTTTGAGCGGACAGACACGATACACATCGTACCGCTCAAGCACCGCCTGAGCATCCGCAACCGTTGTTATGTCACGTACCGTAGGTCCTGAAGCAATGAACTGTGGATCGTTGGTCGGAACATCAGAAAAGATAAGCGCTGCACTCCGTGCCGGATACGCGTACCGAGCGAGAAACCCGGCCCGGGCGTGCGAGAGATGTTTTCGAATCGTATTAATCTCCTGAATGGTCGCCCCTGAAGCAAAGAGGTGCTTCAGTACACACCGTTCATCTTCAGTAGATATATCTTCTTCTGTGTGCAGCAGCGTAGAGCCACCTCCGGAAATAATAAAAATAACGACGTCGCCCTCCCCCGCATCTTTCAAGAGTGCAATGATCCGTTCAGTCGCATCGCTGTTTGCACGAGAGGGGAACGGGTGTGTACCTTTATAAAAAGTAATGTGTTGTAATCGGGGACGGCACTGCACATCAAGTACGATACCTTCGTCAATGCGATCACCGAGAAGTTGTTCAAGTGTGTATGCTGCTTCAGATGCACACTTCCCCACACCGACCACAATGAGTCGCCGAATATCTTTCAACGGGAATGACTTGTCTCCAACAGAGAGTGAGTCATTGTGTATGGCAACGTTTCGGCGAACGACGGCATCGGTATCAATTACTGCAAACCCCGCCTCTATGACAGCAAGCGCCTGCACACGGAGTGGTGTGTGTGCTAATGCATCACGATTCTGTATCCGCATATCTTAACGAATCTCGTACCGTACCGTCATCTGCACCGTTATCTCCTGCGAACCAGGTTCAATACTCTGAACAATAGCGTCTCCACCACCCCTTTCGTACCCTTCATCTACCGCAAGATAACGCGTATACACGGGAGTATACCCCTCAGTAATAGAAAGTATCTTCCCTACGGAAAACCCTCCCCCGCGTGCAATGGTGCGTGCTTTTTCCCGTGCCTTTGCAATCGCACTGGCACGGGCTTCAGCTTCAAGCAGTGTCCGGTCATCAATAGTAAACCGGAACTGCGAAACGCTGTTAGCGCCATACTCAACGACACCGGAGAGTACCGTTCCAATAACACCAAAATCACGGATCTTCACGGTTATGGTCTGACGAATACTGTACCCCACTATCTCGGGTGGCGGACACGGCTCCACTTCACCGACGCGAACATCGCATCGGTAGTATTGGTAACGCGGTTCGATATTATACGTCGCTGTTTGTATATCCTCACGTTCAACTTCCTGCTCTTTGAGGAACGCAATCATGCCATTAACTTTCTCGGTATTTTCATCACGAAGTGCACCAAGGTCGGTACCACCTTCCGTAATAACGCTTGCACGAAACTCCGCAATGTCGGGAATCGCAGTCACCTTTCCTTCTGCGGACACGGTGAAACTACGATATGACGATGGTTCGATAGAGCTTGAGTACGCGCCGGCGTACTGTACAACCGCATATGCGAACGATAGGAGCGCGAGAACGGCAGCGATGCCCAGTGTATTTTTAATACGTGTTGTCATAATAATTTAAACTTACATTAACGCCTGTCATACCGATCTTTAAGTCGGACAATATCCATTTCATCAAAAAATCCAAACGCAACCTCAAGCACTTCTACCTTTGATGTAGGTGCAGAAATGCGATGTTTCACGCGACGAGGGATTATAAACTCGTCCCCGACTTTTGCAATAACGGTTTTGTTGCCAATAGTGACCCGCGGTCTCCCCCGGAGAATTTTCCAAAACTCTCGTCGCTTCCTATGATACTGGAGGCTCAGTTCCCCTCCGCGACGAATAGCAATAACCTTAACGGTTGATCGCTCATTCTCGGTGAACTGCTCAAATTTTCCCCACGGCCGCTCTTCTGTGTACGGCTTCATATTCGGATGCAGTACATTCTATGCGCGACCGCGCGCTTCATCGTACTGCCGCCATGCCTGAGCAACAGATGGCTCGATAGTATCAAGATCACCCAGTATTTTCTCTAGCAGTTCAGATGTAGCAATCTCTTCCTTAGATTCTGCAAGCTGCAGTGCTGCACTGCCTACTTGCTCAACGAGCTCCAGGATGCGGCTTTCTTCCAGCCCGGCTTCACGAGCCGATGTTTCAATAGCATTACGCATTTTCCCCGCATCAAACTCTTCCTTGGAACCATCACGCTTTATAACATACTGTGCCATAATTTTATGAACTCCTTTTACCTTCCGACCTTTCTCATATATAATACCATATCAAGTACGGGGCCAGCGTTTCGCGGCTAGCGGGTATAACTTAGTAAGTGGGTGATCAACACAGTCATGCACGCGTGCCGGACATATGTCTCTCCCATACCGTATTAATCTATTGGAAAATCCAAACCACTCGTGCGCGGGAAGCAGTTTCATGAAATCACGCTCTATCTTCTTCGGATCGGCATAGTCGGTTAGGTTGAATTTTTGCGCGAATCGCTTCACGTGCGTATCAACCGCAATACCTTCAATCACGCCATACGCGTTGCCGAGTACTACATTTGCCGTTTTTCTTCCCACACCAGGCAACTGCATGAGTTCCATCATCGTTTTTGGAATGCGTCCGCCGTATCGTTCTTTTACAATGTACGCAGCCGCAAGAATGTTCTTTGCCTTGTTCCGGTACAAACCTATTTCCTTAACAGAGTACGTAAACTCTTTCAGAGGTGCGTGGAGATAATCATTAAGCGTGCGGTATTTCTTAAATAATCGTGCGGTGACCTCATCTACCTTCTTATCAGTCGTCTGTGCTGAAAGTATCACCGCCACCACCAATTGCCAATGAGAACGATGCCGCAGTCCGGTTATCTGCTTTTCCGGGAACAGTTGCTTGAGCTTCGCGTTGAGTATTCTCACTCGACGCTTCCGTTCTAAAAACTTACGTCGCGTCATTAGTACGTGTATTCGTCGATCAGCATGCCATCAGTATTATACAGGCGTGCCCAGTCATGACTGGAGTCAAAGATAGTTCCACGATTTACCCACACACGCCATTCGTTGCTAAAGAAATCAGACTCATTCACACGCTGGTAGCACACAGCAATAGTAATGTTCTTGTTTATAAAAGCACGACACTCATTTCCATCCTCACCCAGAAACGCATTAGTAATATTTGGGTCGGGAAGCTCGCATCGTCTCAGTCGCCGAATGTAGTTCTGGCAGTCACCGGACAAGTGCTGATATGAATCCCGTGACAGTTGCGGACAGTTGTTCGGCAGTACAAGTGAAAAGTCCGCTCTCGCATTGAGATACCCGGTACACTGATTCAGACGAAAACTCTTGCTAATGGGGCTTTTCTCAAAATATATATATGCGTAATCCCCGCGCTCAAGCACGATATCTTCATTAACGTTCTGACCAAAGAATGTGTAGCGGGGCACTGCCTGCGGAATGATCATCGAACCGGTATTGCTCTCAATACGCCATCCGGTGATGATAACACGCTCGTCCTCGCTGAGCTTCGTGCGAAGTTGTACATACCCGGGACGTGAATATGAAGGACGACTCACTCTCGAAACATACACCGCTCCCTCACGTGCTTCAGGAGGCGTCGGCGGTTCGATTACTTCCTGCGGTGGCGATTCAACGGCTGGCGGTTCCTGTTGCTGAGCAGGTTCCGGTTCCGGCTCAGAAGATTCCCTTTCAACACCATTGCTATCGGTGGATGTAGCAGTACTCTCACTCGGTACTGGACCAATGATGTTTTGTATCGAACTCACCGCCCACGACAAGCCAAAGAACACGGCGACGAGAAGAATAACGATAAATATTGTTCTGCTTATCATAGTATAAGCATACATCTCATACCTATACTTATTCAACAACAGAAAAACTGCTCAGTGTAACACAGCGTATATAAAGAATAATCTCCTACTCCCCCGTAAACATATTATACAACCAGCCAAAGAGGTAACCAGCGATAAAGCTAAATACCGCTGCTTCTACAATGCCGGCCACAATACCGCCAATGGAGAGATCAAAAAATAGATGCCACTTCTGCATCATCTCGACAGCTCCCGTATACAAACCGAAGTTCCCTAAAATCCCCAGAATAAGCATACTAAGAGCAGCCAGTACTGCCGCAGTCCAACCAAGGGCAGCGGCGTTTAATTTTCTGTTCATACTACATGTATCTTATATTTTCCAAGTTCCCGACCTTTATGCTGCTTTCTTATCTGCGCTTGTACGTTTACTAAGCACAAAAATGTAGAGAATTTCGAGGAGTCCAAGCGTATTTATTACCAATAACGCAATAAACCATGCCCTATGGCGCAAACGAGCCGCTTTCCAAAGCGCGACACCCTTCCACGGTAATGTCCATACGGCAATGAGTGTGAGTACAAGCCAGTTTTGTGTAAGAAACTGTTCCATTTATATCATATTTCAACCCTTTTTAATCGCAATGAATTCAAGACAACGCTAATGCTCGAAAATGCCATTGCAACAGCGGCGAAAATAGGATTAAGCAAAATTCCAAAAAAAGGATACAAAACCCCGGCCGCAACTGGGATAAATGCGGAATTATAAAAGAATGCCCAAAAGAGATTTTGTTTTATTATTCTCATTGTTCGCTTTGAGAGCTTTATCGTTTCCGGAATGAGCATTAAGTTTCCTCTCATTAGAGTGATATTAGCAGACTCCATTGCAATATCCGTACCCTCGCCCATAGCAATGCCGATATTAGATTGAGTAAGAGCGGGTGCATCATTGATGCCGTCTCCGACCATTGCAACAATTTTTCCTTGATCCTGAAGTTCCCGCACCTTTTCAGATTTCTTGTCAGGCAGAATCTCGCTCATTACATTTTCTATGCCTACTTGACGAGCAATAGCGCGAGCAGTGCGATCGTTATCCCCTGTAAGCATCCAGACCTCCAAACCACTTTCTTTCAAGGCTTTTATTGCTTCAATTGATTCTTTCTTCAGTACATCGGCAACGGCAAGAGCGCCCTTGATTTGCTTATCAACGGCTAGAATCATTACAGTTTTACCATCGCTTTCAAGTTTCTTGATCTTGTCTTCATGCGAAGAGACATCAAGTCCAATATCAGCCATGAGAGCTCTGTTTCCTAAGTAAACCTCAACTCTTTGCGACTGAATTTGCAAAAATCCGCGCAGACCCTTTCCAGAAATTGCTTTGAAGTCCTCCAGTTTATACAACTCTATTTTTTCTTTTCTTGCCTCGTCCATAATTGCCTTATCAAGCGGGTGAGAAGACTTCTGGTCAAGACTCGCGGCATGCTGCAGAATTGCTTGCGCCAAAGGATGTTCCGATCTTTGCTCCAGAGATGCGGCAAGATTGAGAACCCGTGCTCGGTTTTCATTATCAAACGCAATGATATCAGTTAACTGCGGTTTTCCCTGAGTAAGCGTGCCTGTTTTATCTAAAATTACCGTGTTTATTTTGTTTGCAATTTCAAGCGAAGCTGCATCTTTGATTAATATTCCTTTTGCTGCCGCACTGCCAGAGGAGACCATAATCGCCATTGGTGTTGCAAGTCCAAGTGCGCATGGACAGGCGATAATAAGAACTGCCACAAAATTAATAAGAGCAAAATTAAAAGCAGGCGTAGGCCCGAAGAAGAACCAAGTAATAAAAGTCAGAACAGCGATCACCATCACAACGGGAACAAAATATGAAGAAACAAGATCAGCAAGGCGTTGGATGGGCGCTTTTGATCCCTGCGCTTCTTCTACCATCCTAATAATTTGAGAAAGAACAGTGTCTTTACCAATTTTTGTCGCTTGAAATGTAAAGGTGCCAAATTTATTTATGGTACTTCCGATGACCGCGCTACCGACTGTTTTATGAACCGGCATTGATTCTCCCGTTACCATCGACTCATCAATTTCTGAGTCGCCTTCGGTAATTTTTCCGTCAACAGGGATTTTTTCTCCGGGCCGAACAACTATTAAATGTCCAACTTCTACTTCTGAAATTGGCATCTCAATTTCTTTCCCATCATTCAAAACTTTTGCGGTCTTTGGCTGTAAACCAATCAGTTTTTTAATTGCTTCCGACGCCCGCCCCTTCATCAGCACCTCAAAATATTTCCCCAAGAGTATCAAGACAATAATAATTGCTGAAGTATCAAAGTATATGGCCGGTACTACTCCTCCCTCGATAAAGAAATCGGGAAAGACGGTAACCGCAACGCTGTAAAAATATGCGGCCAGCGTGCCGATAGCGATCAATGTATTCATATCAGCAGTTCGGTATTTTACTAGAAACTTAAGCCCGGCGTAAAATTGCCAGCCGACCCAGAATTGCACCGGTGTTGTGAGTATTAAGAGTATCCAGTTATTGCTCAATATCTGCGGTACAAAAGAAAACCATTCCGGGAAACTGCCCAAGAATATGAAGATAGAAAGAATGCCGCCAATAATAAGTTTGGTTTTGAGAATCCTTACTTGCTTTTCCCGCTCAATCTTTTCTTTATCTAAAATCTCTTCCGCCCGCCCCTCTTCTTCAATCGGTTTGTAACCGGCGTCGGTAATTACTTTAAAAATTTCATCGACGGAAAGTGCCTTGGGGTTGAATACAACCTTCGCCCGTTTATTGGAAAAATCAACATCAATATTCTTAATACCAGACAACTTCTTAATGGCTTTTTTAACAGTCATTGCACAGTGTGGGGAATCCATACCTATTACTTTTATTGAGACTGTTTCAGAATTTTTATCAATTTTTTCTTCTTCCTTTTTTTCTTGAGTTGCAATCTCGAGTTTGTAACCTACTGACTCGATAGTTTGAGCAAGGTCTGAGTCAGAGATAACCTGTTCATCAAATTCAATCAGCGCTGACTCCGAGGCAAAATTAACCGACGCCGAACGCACTCCGGCAGTTTTCATAAGAACTCGCTCAAGCGTTCTCACGCAGCCAGCGCAATGCATACCTTGAATTTTGTATGTTTGCTTTTTCATATTTATTTAACGAATTGATTTATACCCGCTCCGGACACCCTTTTTTTGAAAGCACAATCTGCCATAATTGGTTCTTCCTTGCTCTGAACGATCCAGCGCAAGACAATAAATAGTACGTCCACATTCTATAAAATTTATCGTCATAATTTGATTTTATTTTGTCCCAATTGTTTTCAAAATTATTATGCCATGCAAGCAATGTTTTGTCATAATAAGCTCCGAAATTATGCCAGTCTTCCATAACGAAGAGTCCCTCTATCGCCTTACTGATCTGCCGCACCGAGGGAAGCATTGAATTGGGGAAAATATATTTACCAATCCATGGATTCGTTCCCCGCACAGAGCGATTGCCGCCAATAGTGTGCAGTAAGAAAAGCCCATCATCCTTTAGAGCACCGTGCACAATTTTCATAAAATCCCGGTAGTGCTTATAACCAACATGTTCAAACATTCCTAAGGATACAACATGGTCAAACTTTTCGTTTATATCACGATAGTCTTGCAGCCGGGTTTCCACGGGAAGATTCCTGTATAATTTGTCGGCAAGTTCTTTCTGTTCTTTTGAAATGGTAACTCCAACAGCGCTCACCTTGTATTTCTCCGCAGCAAATCCAATAAAACTTCCCCAGCCAGAACCAATGTCAAGTATTTTCTGCCCGTGCCTAAGGCCGATTTTTTCACATACAAGATCAAGTTTCGCTTCCTGTGCTTCGTTGAGGTTTTTCGCATTCTTCCAATACCCGCATGTATAGGTCAATCGCTTATCAAGCATAGCGCGATAAAGATCATTGCCAATGTCATAATGATGCCGGCCAATCTCAAACGCTTTTAATTTGCTGCCAATGCCAATAACAGCACTCCAGGCAACCTTTAGCATCATATTCAAATCGCCTCTTACTTTTCGATCAAGCTCGGCCAAAATAAGTTTGTGGAATAACTGATCAAGCTGTTCACAGTCCCACCATCCGTCCATATATGATTCTCCAAGTCCCAATGACCCTTGACGCAACACGCGACCATAAAAATTCTCATTATGCACCTGTGGGTCATGTGGTTCACTGCCGTTTATAGTGATACCAGCATCATAGAGCAGAGATTCAATAATTTGTTTTTCTTTTCTCATACGAGTAATGATTTCCTGCACAATAATATAATATAATGAGTATACCCATAGGGGGTATTAGAGTCAACAGCGCTATCTAATGTTTTTTACCTTACGCCATGTTATATGTTCATAGACACTCGACCAGAGGAACCCTAATCCAAAAGCAAACATCAGTTCTTCTAAGGGAATACCTAATATCAAAGTTCCTGATATTGCTGAGATATTCCAAACCAGCCCAACATAACCGGGGTATGTGAGAGTAAGTGTTAGGAAATAAACAAAGTAGAGTCCTAAGAATATAAACGCGCTTGTAAACATTTTCTTTTTAAGATCAGGTCGGCAATACCAAGTAGCAAGTCCTCCGCCAATCAATGCAATAAATGTTGAATAAATAGGGTTGAGATTGGTAAACAATAACAGTAAAACGAATATAACTGGCGCAGAAAGAAGTGCGAACATGTGATATTTGTGCCGCGGTTTATGCTTTTCCTCCGCGCTCATTTGTTCGTGCTTAATGCGAAAAATTCTTTCGTATATAACAACTGCCAGTCCGCCAATGCCGAATGCAAAAAGGAGACTTTCAATATCAAATCCGGTCTTTTGAGCTAAGTTAAATAGTGACGGTGGGTTCCAGTACTCCGGAACAAATATTGGTTCAGCTAGACCTAAAAGAGACGTCCATAAACTCACTACAAGCATTTCTTTCCTGCTGGTTTTATCCCTTAGTAATAGGTATACAACTCCCCAAACAACCAAAAGCGTCAGGCTCCAGAAAAACCAAGCATAGTGCATACAACTTTAGTTTTTTACTTTAGTGACTTAACCTTTTCTACTAATTTCTCTCTATCCACTCCGCCAGTTGAAAAAAGTTCTCCGCTAATAACTATTCCAGGAGAGGACATAATGCTGTATTTCTGTACCAGCTCTTGTCCTTCTGGTGTTGTCATGTCAATTTCTTCAACCTCCACTTTGTCAGAAAAATCTGGCATTATTTCATCAAAGATCTTTTTGACAGCTTCACAGTTGTGACAATTAGGCATTGTTAAGAATTGAATTTTATTCATAATTCGTATGGATATTAACTTTGACTCGTGTCCGACTTTTGCGTCGATAGTTGTAATTATTATTTATTCGACCCGCAGAATTTATTGTGAAGCCATGCAACAAGCCAAGCGCCAATATAGGTGTAGACAACTGCCTGAACCAGTCCCAAAGTAAATCCGCTAAAAGTTACCGCGACATCGCCGGCAAACTTCTCAACATTCACTAAGTGAACAAGCCAGCCGAAAAGTTGAAGAGAGAAGTCCGGCCAAAGAGCAACAAATGCCGCACATATAACATAGAGTGCCCCCATCACTCCGCTGACCGCAAGCGCAAATCCGTTTTTACTAATTTGGCAATAATGTTCGTTATTCATAATTGATTACTTCTTATTTATTCCGACCTTTATAATATTTTATTTGGTCAAACTTCCACTCACCGCAACAATTTTTGGATTCCTGCATCGAAAGCTATGTATCCAAAACGAGAAATGTCGTCTTCACCAATAACCCGGTAAAGAAGTGAACTTTGTTTTTACTCCTCTATCTTAATATTTTTCTTCATGGGTAAGCTTATCAACCACAACAACCGCCACGACCGCCACGACCGCCACGACCTGCGTCTTTCGATTCTTCTTTAGTTAACTTCTTGTGGTATTCCTCAGCGTGCTCTTCAGAACAAAGATACTCACCGAATCTTTTCACCGCTTTTCCCTTTTCCACATCTTGGCCGCAAACGGGACAATGTTTTTTGAATAATCCTAAAACCATAGAGTAAAGACTAACCTTTTCATTTATTCTACCCGACCTTTAATGAAATAATAGCTGTAAGACATAACCAATAATAATCAACAAAATTGCTGATGCGCCTAAGGCCTGCTCTCGTTTCATTGTGCGTAATACATCAGCGTCTATTTTGTGCTCTTTCAAAACATGCCAATGAACCATCAGCACGGTAATGCCAAGCAACACCTTGCCTAATGTATCTAATGTCAGACCAATATTAAACCAATTCATAAAATCTATTGAATTTCCGGATACATATCATTAATCATATCCTGTAAGTGTTCCTCGTGCTGTAATCCCACTTTGTGAGCGATTGCTTTGGCATAAAATGGCTTCAATTCAGCAAGCCCGTGCCCTTCCAAGATTTCACCAATACATTCGCCGCATGGATGCTCGCCGTTTAAAATGTCCTGTCTGCATGTGCATTCCGCTCCTTCGCCATGTCCGGGAGTTTTCTGAATACAGTACCAACACGGCTTGTCTAAACAACAATCATACTTTCCTTCCATTGCCAATTCACCTCTAATACTATCGGCAATACCAATCCAAGCTTCTCTTTGTTCGGCAATGCTTTTATTTTTTATCATTGCCAGATGATCTTCTGACGGTGCTGACGGCTTTATGAAATACCCAAAGGCCATTCCTGCAATCAACACTAAAGCCAATCCTAAAATGAGGCTACTCTTTGCTATCTTCATGTTTATTTTTTACTCAATTTTCGACCTTTAAAATAGTAATAAATTGCTAAGGCGATTACCGCGATTGTAATTATAGAATTTGTCCAATGAATTCCATGAGCTGCAATAAAAACGGTGTAGCCAAAATACAAAACAGCAAAGATTACAAAATATATACTGGTGGCTTTATTACTCATGTTTTATTTCGGTTGTTTCTTTTGAGCCGTCCTCATCATCTTCTTTTTTTGAAAACCTTCTTTTGGCAATGTACCAGACGGCGGGCCCCAAGATTAAGCCCCCAAGCAAAGCAAGGGCCGGCTTTTCTGTTCTCTTGGCTATATCAAACACGCCCTTACCCTCTGCAAGTCCGACCCTGCACTCCGGGCAAACTTGATCGAGGTGACCTTGTTCTAGATGAATACGACACTCGCACACTCCGGGGCCCCAAATCCAGCCATCAAGACATTGACCGCAAGGAGGATTAATACAACATTCGTATTCAGCCACACTAGAACTAATTGTAGTTCCAAACCATCTTGTCCATCCACTGTGCAGCGGCGTATTCAAAAACCAAAAGTGCCCGTAAATTCCCCAGACCACGACAAAGGCGCCGACCACGATAAGCATCCACGCAGTAGCTTTTTGTATTGCTTCTTTCTTCCGCATAAACCACATTGAGGCATTGACTCCTGCGATGGCGAGGATTGTAACAGCAAGAAGCGGTAAAAATCTTCCGAGTCCGTTGACCGCTTGCAGGGCGGCGCCATAAGCGATACTTCCACTTGAGGCAATATAGGTCAAAATTACATAGGTGGCAGGATTGGGACACGCAATGCCGGCATTGCCCAAAAACAACCCCATAAAAAATGCCTTTAAATAATCTCCTTGCTTTTGAACGAATTGCGGGGTTGCTCCTTTGTAGTAGGGAAGTTTTAGGTGAATAAGCCCCAATTCAGAAAGCCCAAAAAGTAAAGCGGCAACACCTGCCACCAAAAACATCCATTTACTAACGCTGGCTAAACCAAAAATCTGACCGGCCCAAGCAACTACAACTCCATAAATGCTTAAAGTAATAATAAGACCCAAACCAAAAAGGACAGCCATCAGCAACCCCTTTTTGGGACTTTTGCCCATGGCAAGAGGAACAATCACAAAAACCAAAGGGAAAGTGCAGGGTAAGACAATCATGGAAAGCCCGGCAGCAAAAGCGAGTGTTAAGCCTACGGTTTGTCCGGGAGTTGAAGCCAGCCAAAAAATACCAACCAGAAACACAGCTGTTAGTATGAAAAAAGCGACAACAAGATAGGTTCTTGTTTTTTTCTGAACAGTGGTTAATTGATCTAGGGGCTGCTGTGTCATTATTAAATATTATCAATAACCATGCACTAAGTATCTAATATGAACAATGCTCTCGCTCCTCGGATTACTTTTTCTTTGAGATTTTATACACGGTCATAATTTCTTTAATTGCTTTTCCTTCTTTTCCTGATTTAATTTGATTAATAACATGGGAGGAGAGATGATTCTCTAAAAGCAAATCTTCCACACTAGACAATGCTTGTTTAATTGCAAGGGATTGCGTAATAATATCAATGCAATACTCTTCTTTATCGACCATTCTCTGAAGACCGCGAATTTGACCTTCTGCAATTTTGAGTCTTCGGACGACTTGTTTCTTGATTTCCGGCTTCATATGTCGTCATTATACCCCTATGGGGTATTTTAGGTCAAGGTTGAGTTATCCACTCGAATTTACGTTCGTCTATACCGCCAATTTGACTAATAAATAGGGTAATTGATTGTGGTCGTGGCGTGATTTCGCCAAAACTAAGCACTCCTTTGCGATGATGGCCACCGGGCGGATCGCCTCGCCATTCAATTGGTTTATATTCGTTGCCATTTTCGTCTGTAAGAGTTGAAACTTGAGCTAAGTCTTCATTGATATCTACAGAGTGGGTATTAAGCGTTATCTCAAAGCTCCAATCTGATTGATCGATTGGCGTTGCCATTACTGAAACATTACCCTCGCTGTTTGTTTTGGTGCTGAAGAGAGCAGCAGATGAAGTTGGGATTGTATTGTCCACATATACTGCGTTTATTAGAAGAGCCGCCGCAACAATTCCAACTATGCCAATAATAATAAGATGTGTTTTTTTCATGTTTGATGAAAGATAATTACTTTTCTTGCTATGTAGATGATCCCTACGATATTGAATGCAAGCCCAATCCAAAAGAACTCAACCTGATACTGGCTTATGATGCTCACAAAACCAGTAATACCGAGGACCGGCAGAATATTTATAAGGTAGTGCGCGCAGCATGATATCATGGCACCGGTTGAAGTCGCGCCTGATACTGCCAGCACCTTGCCCGAAGAGTTTATTCTATGGACGACGTTTTTCAGATATGTATAGAGGCCAACTTGTATGCCGAAACCAACCGCCAAACTCACAATGAAATACCAAAATTGAGAGAACTGATCCAAGGCGAAAGTCCAGTCAGAGACAAGAGTAATAATACTGAAATACACGCCGAGTAGTGCGGTCGTCCCAACAGCCCCGTACAATATTGGTTTTGTTATTGTGGCTTTGTCTATGTATTTATCCTTTATATACCGCAACCGCCCCCGCTATTTCGAGATTGCGGTGGTACAACTTCTGCAAGAATCTGGCGATAACCCTGCGCGCTGGAGTATGCCGACCCAAGAATCTCTTTTGGGTTTACGTCACCCCACTCAACACCTCGCTTCTCAAAGTACTTGGCAATGGTAAGATAGGTGTCCGGGAACCAGTAGGAGTTTACCTGAAGTGCCACTTCATACATTTCTTTCTCACCGATGCCTTGTGAAGCGAGCAACTCAAGAAGACCGAGCATTGCCATGCCATGATTGCAGTCCGGGAAGTATGTCGAATTTCCGCAGCACGGGCGATAAATATTTTGTGATACCCTCTCAACAAGATTCTGCTGTTCGGTGGTCAAGACAATAAATGGGTGCTTGCTGTAGTGATTCATTACATCGCCTTTTGCCAAGCTCCATCCGCCGGTAGAAGCAAAGCGGCTTACGTCTCCTCCGTATTTTAAGTCCTGTATCGGCCCTTCCTCTAAAATCCCGTTTTGATTTGCTAAACCAAAGGCCCACAAAAGATTGAGCAAGAATCCGGAATTTTGTTCATCTATTCTTAACTTCCCATTGTTTGTACCATAGAGCAGTTTTTCTGCATCTTCATCAAGCCCACCTCTCCGCGCATAGAGGGATTCAAATTTTTCCTGATCAATCACACCGGCTTCAATCATCTGTTTACCTAAATCACCCCACCTGACCGGTAAGGTTACCCCGCCAGACGGCAATACTGCTTTTTCTAAGTCAACACTGTCTTGATTTTGCACTATATTCGCTTGCAAGCCCCTACCAGAACCGAAGCGGGAGTTTATGTTTATGTCAAATAATTGCGTAAACACAAGGATTCCTACAAACCCTATTGCAATCCATTTCCAATAGTTCACTTCTTTTTTCTGAGAATCCGCCGAGGTACGTTTTTTGTCGTCGTTTTGATTAAGTAATTCCATGTTTTATTAATTTATTTATTAGAGTTTCTCTTTATTTTGTAGAGAAAGAGAAAGAAAACTCCGATGATGATCGCGCCCCAAACACCGTCTGGAATAATCGATAATGAATTAAGGATGTTCTGTGTCCAAGCGTTGAGTGTGCGCCCCACTTCCGCCTGCGTATGCGGTGACCAAAAGGCATTACCCGAAAGACCCAACACAAGCATAGTTGCTCCGATTATGAGGAATATGGCACTCGATATCAAATTAGTGGAGTGCACATATAAGGTTTTTGCACCAATTCTCATTTTCAAAAGCTTTCCTTTGATTATCTTGGATTGCTCTATCTTATATTTGTCATAGAAGTACGCCGTGACAAACAATGGAAATGTCATACCGAACACGTACGCAAACACAACTACAAGCGCCTTCCAAAATGTGCCTGAGATAACCGCAAGCGTCATTGCTCCTGCAAGTACTGGCGCACAGCATGAGGTGGCAGCTCCAGACAATACACCGAGCATAAAAACAGATTTCGTATTGGACGGGTCCATTTTTGCTTGAATGCGCTTCGGCAACGGCATGGATATTCCTTTCCCCAAAACCGACATTACGGCAAGTAGAAGCATAAACAATCCACCAAAAATGTAGAGTTCTTTATGGAAATCCCTGAATACTTGAGCAAGACCGGCTGCACCCAGCCCAATCGGCACAAGAATCGCTGAAATCCCGGCAAAGAAAATAAAGGTCATCTTCAAGACATTCTTTTTCTCTCTGAATGCAGAGGCAAGATACGCGGGAAGAAGCACAGTGATACAGCACGGAGCAAAAAGCGCAACCATACCGGCTAAGAACGCTGCAATAATAGATGCGGAAAAGATTATATCCATGTGCTTATCTGGTCATTTATAATGAGTTTACTTGTAGTGAGCTCATCGAACTATCGAACCACCGTTGCCTGGAATGAGAATTCCAGTCTTGGCGACTTAGCTGAGTTAGTTTCAAGATAAATTGAGCGCTGGATTAACCCGACTCCAGAGGGTCCGTGAGCATTGGGGTCGAAAACAGCTTCAATGGTAGCTGACTCACCAGGTCCGATCTCTATACTTGTTTTTGGTGAGAGACCATGACCGGGCATACCAAACCCGCCGTATTTTTTACCAGAGCTGTTAGTTATGTACGCAGTCGTGCACATGCAGGAGGTGTAGACCTTTTCAATTATCACCGATTCTTCTCCTTCGTTTTTTACTTCAAATCTGTAAGATACATTGCCATCTTCCATTGAGATTATATTGAAGTCAAAATCATTCTTGATGGCCATAAGAACGCTAGCTGAATACGCTGCTGGATTCTGATTGTCACTATTTCCACTGACCACAATCAACGTAACAATACCAACAAGGAATATCAGACCAACGCTCCAAGGTATTAAGTTTTTTGTTTTCTTTCTCATAATTTTTATAAATCAAAACACCCGTCCAAGAATTTGAACGGGTGCATGACAATTAAGACCTTAAACGAGTAAGTAGCCCTGAGCAAATCAGGATACCCTTCGACTAAGCTCAGGGCAAGCATCATGCACCCACTGAAGTGCATGCGGATCTCGCTTATGGTGAAGTGCAAGCCAGCGCATTAACTGTCTTTTGGGTAAGAAACGAGATTCTGTTGTTCTATTATATCTTTGAAAAGAAGAGGGCTGCAGCAAGGTTGCCTTTTGCAAGAACCTTGAAAAGGATAAAAATGCAAAAATAAGAATGGCGTAAAGTATTAATAAAGAAGTGTCGAGATTTACTATAGATTGTGTAAAACTTTGTAATCCTGACATATGATGAAACACAAGAGCAAAGGTACCTCCAATAGGCGGACAATTATCCCCTGACAGTAAAGAAATAGGGCAGCTATGCTGTCCGCCGTGATTAAGTCCAAAAAAACCTAAAACACCAACGGTTAAAAGACTAAAAATAAGGAGAATTGGGAGAATTCTTAATCGCATGGTGTTATTGTACTATTTTATTCTTTATTAACATAACACACAAGTGGGTCTTGAATCTTTTTCGCAATTAAAAAAATAGAAAAGCCGAGCATACCGACACCAAACACGCCAAACTCCTGTCCACCAAAAGGGAAAATTGCAAGCACCCCACCGACCCCGATAAGTGGAAGGATGGAGGTAAGAATAACCGAGCCACACGTAGCGCAACCAACGCCAAGCATACCGCTGATAACACCTCCGATACTTATTACTAAGCCATTTTGCTTTACGGCGGCTGCTTTTCGTGAGAACAAATATATAATCATTGCGATGTTAATGCCGAATAATATGGCAATGAGAATAGTATAAGATGCTGATACAATGGTGAAGTTAGTACTAATTGAGCCAAAAAAACTAAGTAGAATACTTATTTTTTCGGTAAACATTGCAGTCTCTGACGTAATAATAGTTGCTATGAGCCGCCAATTAGGAAGCCAAACGGCAAATGCAAAAATTGCCGTAGAAACTAGGACAGCAATAAGACTGTAGCGAGCATTATTGAATACGTTTTTGAGTGCTGAGAGGATCATCATTACTCACGTAGTGCTAAATCAATAAGCTGCTTCACTAATTGATAAGGTTGTGCACCATTTATAGGAAATGTTTGACCATTTTCGGTGACAATAATACTCCATGGCGTACCACGGCCGCCCGTGGCAATAGCGTTATCAATATCATCTTGAATGTGGTCATCATACTTACCGCTTTCAAGACATGACTGAAATCTGTCTCGGTCAATACCGATTTCTTGGGCTATCTGGGGTAAAATAGTATCAACATCTGTCTGATTATTTGATGGCGTGAGTTCAAAAAACCGATTAGCAAACTGCCAAAAAGCGTTGTTTCCACCAATCTCATTTACACACTCTGATGCAACAGCTTCAAGACGTGCCTTGACAGGGTGAAGCTGATCAAGGGGAAAGTGGCGGTATACCCATGCAACCTGCCCGCTTTTGCCATATTCATCCATGGCCTGCTGCATGGTTGGATGGAAGCGTTTGCAAAATGGACACTCGAAATCAGAATACTCAATAATTTTTACCGGCGCATTAGGATCACCATTGATGTGATCTTCTGAACTCACCGGTCTTAAATTGTCTAACGACCTACTGCCAAAACCCGGAGATGATGCCTGTTGCGGAACCGCGTTCCCCAAAGAAGCCTGTTGCGGACTTACAGATTTTCCTTGTGAATAAATAAATGCGCCAGAAATGAGAAGCACTGCTATAAGAATGGATGTCGGGAGAATGTATCGGTCCCCACGCCCCCTTCGTGATTGCTGTTTAAGAGTTCTGAGACGATTCTCTATCTCTTGGATTTCTTCTTCAGCATTTTGATAATTGTCATTTGTCATAGGTCTGTAATTTTCTTCCCTAAATCTCTATCCCGAGAACATTGCGTATCACAAGTCCTATTATAAATGAGAGCGCGGCAACGCCCAAGCTAATCACTGCCATTTCCAAGAAGCGTTTCCAGAATGGAACGTCTTTCGCAACCGAAATATAGAACGTAAAACCAAATATAATTACGACTGCAGTGATCAGTGTTATTCCGAGTGCCACATACACATTCTCAAGCAAAAGGTATGGCATCACAAGCAAAAAGACCGTTATCACATACGCAATACCGGTGTAGGTTGCAGCCTTTAGTGGATTTGTTTTCGATATATCACCTTCCTTCGAAGATAGGTACTCCGACGCTGCCATAGAAAGAGACGCGGCGATGCCGGTTACCAATCCAACGAGTGCTATTAATTCCGTTTGCCGCAACGCAAATGTTAATCCGGCAAGCACGCCGGTTAGCTCAACCAGCGCGTCGTTGAGCCCAAGCACGACCGAGCCAATATACGTGAGACGCTCTTCGTGAAGTAGCGCAATGAGTTCACGTTCATGCTCTTCTTCATCTTTAATGATCGATTCCACCTCAGAAACGACATGGGCGACGGCACGGTAATTTTTTTGCGCGTATCCCTCTCCCCTCTCCATGAGTCTCACGCCAAACGTGAGGCCAAAGACCTTCGCTATAATGACGTACCACAGTACCACGAACTGCCTCGGTGATACGGTCTCACCGGTTCGCTGTTTCCAAAAATCGTGGTGTTTCTTTTCATCGGCCGCAATGCGCTCGAGCACCTCACGGTTATGGGTATCTTTCATGCCGCGCGCGAGGCGGTTGTAAATATAGTGCTCGGTTATTTCTGCTCGCTGAAACGCGAGTATTTTCTTTCTGAGTCGCGTATCCATAACTCGGCTATCATACCACGCTCGCAAAGCAGTACAACCCGAGTGTAATAAAAACCGCTGAATTGAGATAACTCAGCGGTTAATGTTGATGGGGTGATTGATGCTAATTGATACACATCGTACCAAACAGGTGCGTGTCTACCACGATTGTTGGTACATCCTTCAGATGAGGAGTGCCAACCGAAACATGGAGTTCTGTATCGGACAGATACCGCAACGGCAGTATAAAACACTGCGTCGGTTTTTCCCTAACAAATTCACCATGCGGTCCCACCCATCTTCTACGCACAAAAGCAGGACAGTCACTATGATCGTTAGGATCTACCAACATACCCCAGCTCGCCATAGAGGTAAGGTGATTACAATGCCAACAGGGCAACCAGTACGGATCGTAGTCTTCAATATCTAACGATGTCATACGATCCAGAACGAGAATTTCACCGCAGTGTTCACAGATACCCAGATGCTCTGCAAATGTATCTATCGATTCCATAGCATGCTCCTTGTCCTATGATTTATTCAAATAAAACTACTATCATTCAGTACAACACGTCACCACATCCACGTCAATCTACATAACTGAAATTTTATTCACTTAAATCGGGGGTTCTGGAGCAAAAACTTCTGTACGATGCGATTAACCAGTCTGGGGCTACCACCCTTGATATAAAAATATCCTATGGCGGAAGCAAGGAATGCACCTCCCACATCCACAATGATATCCCACATTGTATCTACCAACCCTGACTTCTGCATGTTCAGTCCGAACGCCTCGTCCATAAAAAACTCAACAATCTCCCACAGAGCACCAATCGCAACCGCAAAACAAAATGAAAATATAGCAATCATAAAAGGACTCGCCTTCACTTTATTCCTATGATACAGCATGAAAAGAATGAGAAATCCCGCAAATCCCATGACAATCCCAAGCATCGCATGCACTAAAATATCCCACCACCAAACCTGGACATAGTAATCACGCACCATGCCAAGAAATATAGCTGCGTAAACGAAAACGACAGTAGTAAGCTCAAGTTCAATGGGTAGGTGAATCTTGAAGTTTCTGTACATAAAAGCGGGAATAAAAGTGAGTAGTAATATAAGAAAACTCACAAACAGCGCAACCCATTCCTGGACAAATACCGCTTCCCCTATTGCAACCACCAATGCCAACCGTATAAGGTATGAAATAATGAGCTGAATTTTATCAGCACCATCAAAGTATTTCGGGAAAACTGCCATGCGTAAAGTATATCAAAAAAAACCGCCCCTTATCGAGACGGTTTTAAGATACGGAACCTGTTATGGCTCCTCCAACTGGACAAGCCGGAGGTCCCGACTTGAGGGATAAAAGAACTCTGGATTGGGTGAATATACGAAGAGAATTAGAGAAAGTACTAATATTTGCATAGGAAAATCGCAATATTATAGAACATTGAATAAAGAATAGGTTTTGATATAATATAAATACAGTTGAATAGCGAATTATCAAGAGTGTGGCGAGGGAACTGACCCATGGACCCACCAGCAACTTATCCGAAAGGACAAAGTGCCAACTTCAGCCCCATAAAGGGAGAGATAAAAATCTAATGCTCTTTCCGCAAGGAAAGAGATTTTTATTCAAAAAAACATGAACACCACAAAAACATGTGAGTTTGTTTCACCCAAGCATCCAGACAAAATATGTGACTTTATTGCTGACTCAATTCTTGATGCTTTTCTTATAGGTGATCCAGAGAGCAGGGTTGCGATTGAGGTGATGGGTGGGCATAAAAACATATCCCTATCAGGAGAAATTACGAGCAAGGCGAATATTGATATGCCTCAGATTGTAAAAAATATTGTTGGTGAGGAGTATGTAGTAAGTGTTTATATTTCAAAACAGAGTCAGTTTATTGCTCAGGGCGTTGATACGGGAGGTGCGGGAGATCAGGGAATTATGATTGGTTATGCAACTCGTGAGACAAAGAATTTTATGCCGCTTGAATACGAGCTTGCAAGAAACTTATGCAAGAACATATACGAGAAATATCCGTATGATGGGAAAACGCAAGTTACGATTGAAGACGGAAACATAAAAACAGTAGTTGCAAGTTTCCAGAATTCAAAAACACAAGAACTAGAAAAACTTGTGCGTGAAAACATAACAGCGGATGAATATCTTATTAATCCTGCAGGCGAATGGATGCTTGGGGGCTTTGACGCAGATTCAGGACTATCTGGAAGAAAAATCATTATTGACAACTATGGACCGGAAATTGGCGTTGGCGGAGGATCGTTCTCTGGAAAAGATTATACAAAAGTGGATAGAAGCGGCGCATATATGGCACGAAGAGTCGCAGTAGATCTTTTGAAAAAAGAAAGCGCAGAATTTGTTCGTGTGAAGCTTGCCTATGCAATAGGAAAAAAAGAGCCGATTATGGCAGTTGCGGAAGTTGATGGAAAAGAAACAAAGATTTCTGAATATGACTTATCACCAAGCGGTATTTATGAATTCCTCAAATTAAAAGAAGTAAGGTGGTCAAAAACATCGCAATGGGGTCACTTTGGCCGTGATTTTTCGTGGGGATAGCTCACACAAGATTTTTATCTCGGCTCCGGGGGTATCACTACATTCATCCCCGTTCGCTTCAGATAAAATGAAGACACCCACAAAGGGCGCCTTCATTTTACTCTTCAGCTCCGGGGGTGGGATTCGAACCCACAACCTAGTGCTTAACAGGCACCCGCGCTACCATTGCGCCACCCCGGATCTCTACAATAACTCTATGCATCTTAGTACTATCAAAGCGAATTTTCAACACGTTCGTACCCCGATGTATACACTCTCATATAACAGCTAATATGTTCTTTTTTAGAAACTTTCTCCATGCATAAGGATTTATCTCACCATAATTAAAAAGCGGTTCGATGTTATTCGAACCGCTTTGGTTAAGACGTTGAAACGTCGTTTTCGCAGCCAGGATACTGGCAATGAAATTACGGCTTATAGAAGCCGAATCCTGGGGAGGCCGGTGATTTATATAGGATACCATGCTCTCCAAACAATGGATCATTGGAGACTCGCTGGATTACGGCAAATTGACCCCAGATTACCGGGCCGATCTCTGTACCATCAGCTGTGTACCAGTTACCATTGTCCTTATTTGCATCTGCCGGGGCGGCCACAATCTTGACGAAGTATGTCCAGTGCGAACCGTCGGGATTTACGCCACTTTGATGATTTGTTAGCCAGGCGCCGGAGCCGATGTAAGAGGGATAGCCATAATGTCTATCTAATAGGTTATCCCCATCACAGTCTTGGTTGCTCATCCAGGCATCGTTCCACTTCATAATCAGGTTGACATCACAATAGTCGCCGCCGATTACGCGATCATTGTCACAGTAGCGACCATTGAACATGTGAGCCTGGTAGTTGTAGCCGAACCGGTCATTACCTGTGGTCAATACCTCGTCTGTTGATGACAGTAACTCACCACTTTGTATGGTGAGACAGGTATCGGGGACCGGCTTGCCTTTGGCCAGGCTGAAGATGCCAGGGTCTTCCGACATCGGTGATTCAAGTACTGCTGATTCTGACATTGCTGGCTCAGTCAGCAGATTGCCTTCACAACCGGTGAAGAACATGGTGGAGAACAGGGCGGTGAACAGTATACTAACCAGTATTACTGCGGATTTCCTCAACATTGTTTTCTCCTTTTATTGGGGGTTGAGGGTTAACTGAAAAGAACCGTTACCAGAATAACCTATCTCTAAAATTTGTCAACTCCGTAAAGCTAAAAAGAAAAAGATCAACCTGAAACAAGTGATTGGTCTTTTTGATTAGAAACTGAGTTTTATGCCTATGTAATAATTGTGGCCAACTAAAACGATATTTATAGCGTCTACCAGACACAATATAGTTTTACGCTGTCTCCCTGACGGGTAGACATCCGCGACCCACCAGATAGCAGCCACACGCGTTGCATAATACAGAGGTGTCCACTCAAGGCCCAATGGCATTGATGATAGGATTGAGCTCTCTATACTCATCATGTTTGAAGATATACTGAGTTTGTATCAGGTCAATAACTAAAACTGTAACAAAGGTTCCGAACAGGATTTTCTCTGTCCTATCCCATTTATATTCATCTACCGGACTTGTATCCAGGTTGTATGCCTTCCATTCAGCAGATACTGGAGAAACAGTTAAAATAGACCATCCAAATACCAGTATCAATACCACTAAACTATTCCTCACAACTCCCTCCCTTCTATTGTTAAAGATCTAAAAATTACTTAATCTTAGATAAGCATTTCTTTACTATTGTGTCAACCTCGTCAATCATCGCGATGAGTGACGAGGTTAAGAAAAAGAAAAAAGCACACTAATAAACAGTGTGCTTTTTTAGAGAGTTTAAGAAATTGCTTTTGCTCTCCTCCCTTCTTTAAGAATCTCTATTTGTTTTAACAACCGAGAAGCTTTACTTTTTAAGGACTCGGTAAAACTGATGATATATCCCAGGTCATAGCTAGTTGGGCCCAGTCTTACCAGCTCCTGCCAGGCTCTCTCTTTATGGGACTCAAAAAACCTTATGATATAACGGAGGTTATAGCTGTTGGTTACCCGTTTTAAGAGTTCCTGGAAAGCACTTTCTCTATGCTCTACCTCATCCATCATATAAAGCAGTTCATAGTCGGTTAGTCCTCCTAATCCTTTTTTCAAGAATCGCTCCCAGAGATCTTCCAATCTTTGGTTTCGTGTCATTTCTAAATCCCCCTTTTAAAATTTTAATGAACACCTACATTCTAACATAAATTCTTATTATGTCAACCCCTCACCCTTCTGTCTCTAGAAAGGTGAGGGGTCAAGAAAATTCAAATATTGTTTGACAGTAACGAATATATATTATAAATTATAAATAGTTTTGACCTGTACATTGACAAAATAATCAAGAAATATTCAGGAGGAGGAACCAATGCTAAGAACTGTACTTTTCGCAATGCTGTTAATTCATCTTACCCATCTTAATTTTCTGTCTGCTGAAGAAGCTGAATCAGTATCTAACCAGCTAATAAGAATACATTTAAACAGCAGGATTTTGAGATCTTTTGAAAATGACAGTTTAATACTTAGTTTTCCTATTCGGGTAGGAAAGATAGAAACTCCTGCCCCATTAGGTAAAGCTGTAATCTGGATTAAACGTGAACGTCCTGTGTTCAGATATCTTACTGGACCTAAAAAGGGGGAATTCCTTCCATGGGCTGATTGTGCTGATGGATTAAAAAGAATTGACTACAGTAAAATGAGGGCACTCGGACTTGAATATAAAGGAGGTGAAAAACGATACAGTATTCATTCAATAACTTGTTCAGAAACTATCGGTCTTGCAGTTTCAAATGGTTGTATTGGCCTCTCTATACCTGATATGCTTCAACTTTTCCCTTTAATTCAATTGGGTACTGAAGTGATTATCAGTGACGATTAAACCCTGGATTAATAAATAAAATTTTAACTCCAGGGTTTTTTTCTTAAATTCATCTAATTAATTTGTTATTTTCAATAGAGTTGCGAACTGTACCAGCAGGATTTCTTACTCAAGCATAAAAACCATAACTTTCTGGTATAGTTATCAGATGTGTATACTTAGGACATGAATATATTTCCCTACCTCCTTTTGATTTTTACTGCTTTTGGAGGATTTCTTCTGTCCTTTTATATTCGCCACAAAAAGCGCTCACATGAAAAAATGGTCTGTCCGCTTAAATCCGACTGTGACACGGTAATTTACAGTCCATACTCAAAATTCTTCGGCGTCCCGCTTGAACTTCTCGGCCTTCTCTATTATGGACTTATCGCAGTAGGGTATGCTCTATTTTTAATATTCCCAACACTCGCAACACCGCTTGTGGTTTTTGGAGTGCTTTCCGCAACTACCGCCGCCCTCCTTTTCTCGCTCTACTTAACTTTCATTCAGGCCTTTACACTCAAACAATGGTGCACATGGTGCCTCATGTCAGCGGGATTCTGCGTTATTATCTTTGCCACTGCTCTTTCGATTTCAGAACTTGGCTTCATTTCTCTTTTAGCTGAGCATCACAATTTCATTGTTATCCTGCATATTTTCGGAGTAGCTCTTGGTCTTGGTGGCGCAACCATTGCCGATATTTTCTTCTTTAAATTTTTAAAAGACCTCCGCATCTCAGAGTGGGAAGCAAGTATTTTGCATACGCTCTCGCAGATAATTTGGTTCGCTTTGGCAATTTTAGTTTTGAGCGGTATTGGCCTATATCTTCCTGAAGTTCAAGAGTTGAATCAATCATCAAAATTCCTGGTTAAAATGGTTGTTGTGTTCGTGCTTATTCTGAATGGCGCCTTTTTAAATCTCTTGATCGCGCCCAAGTTGGTAAAGATTTCCTTTGGGCAAAAACACCACCACCAGACCGGAGAACTGCACCATATTCGCAAACTTGCTTTTGCTCTTGGCGCTATATCTCTCGTTTCTTGGTATTCCGCATTTCTTTTAGGGATGTTGCGGTTTATACCTATAGATTTTCTACCTCTCCTTCTTATCTATGTTGGCATTCTCAGCGGAGCGGTTATGGTAAGTCAATTGCTCGAGCGTTCTTTTGCTAGGCGTTCTACAAAATAAAAACACCATTGCATATGCAATGGTGTTTTACTGAGTGCAAACCACTAAGCACTTATATAAGAAACTATTCTTATAGTTATGGAACCTATTGTAAATGCAAAGAACGGGATAACCACAATTCCTAACACTGCAAACCCAATATCATTGATAGGTACAGTAAATTCTACCGTACCCATCACATACCAACCAATAAGGAGAAAAGCGATTGCGACAAATGTCCCAACACGTTTTGCATTCCCATAAATCATGATAGATACCCTTTCACTCACATATTGTTACGTAGTTTATGAACTGCTCTGATTATATCACTCATCTCCAATACGGTCAAGAAGTTCAAGGACATCACCTTTTAGTGTTTTAGATTTATTAATAGTTCCGCCTGGCAACTCAATTACGTACGGATATACAGGATTCCAAAGATGTATTCGGAATGGTTTTAATGAGGGGCAGAGCCGCTGAACTACAAAATGTTTATCCATTACTATCACATCAATAGCCTCTTTCATAAAAAAGGTGTGTATTCCGAACCGAGTTTCCAATAGTATGGAGCGCGGGTTTGATGAATTCAGAAGTCCTAATACTGAATCAAAAAAACCAAATACTTTTTTTATATCACGCGATAATGTGGTTTTCCGTGCGTTGTTATAAAGTATCATTTTACTTGTTATGCTGTAATGCCTCAATTGGGTCCATTAGTGCCGCTTTACGCGCTGGGTAAAGTCCGAAAGCAATCCCAAACACTACGGAAAAAAGTAGAGCTGTTACAAATGCCTCAATTGGTATGGCAAAATTCCATGAAAATCCCGCGGATGTTGCGCCAACTGTCACACCCCAAGAAATAAGTATGCCTATTACAGTACCGACCACGCCTCCAATTAACGTTATGAGAACAGATTCTACCAAGAACTGAAGCATGATGTCGTTGTTTTTCGCTCCTACCGCTTTTCGAAGTCCTATTTCCGGGGTACGTTCATTTACGATAACGTACATAACATTCATTACTCCCACGCCTCCAACAATAAGTGATATAGCAACAATTGCGAGCAGTACCAGTGTAATCGTAGAGTACATCTGATCAAATGCCTCAAGCGCCTCTACCATAGAGACAATTCGAAAATCATCTTTACCTGTATCGAAAATACTTTCCCGTATTTCATCTGGGGGATTGATGTTGTGGTTTTCTCTCATTATCCCACGCATTTCTTCCATCGTTTCATCAACAAAATCCATGTTGTGAAGTTTTGCTAAAATGTTTACAAAATAATCCACTCCCACAACCCTCTTTTGCAACGTCCTTACCGGAACATAAATCATGTCATCAAAATTAAATGTCATGATACTTCCCCGTTCCTCCATCACTCCTATTACACGAAATCGGACATTTCTAACTCTAATAGTCCTGTCAATAGGATCACTGTCTCCAAACAATTTCTCCTTTATCCCAGAACCGAGCACGATAACTTGCGCCAATGATCGATTCTCTGCATCGGAGAAAAATCGTCCTTCGTCAACGCCTGCCTGATCTATATCTATAAACGAGGCGCTTGTGGCCCACACGATTGTATTTTCTATTTCACCACGATAGGTAATCTGTTCTTGCGTCATAAACAAACCATAGGCATCTGCTACATTTGGTAATTCCAAGATATCTTTCAGGTCATCAGACTTCATCGTAGTAACTTGCGCTCCTTGAAGTAGGCTCATAGCACTTTGTCTCTCACCTGCATATCCCTTCTTGCTAGAAGGTATTTTAATCTCGGCTTGAACCACATCAGCCCCAAAAGACTCAACTTGATCGGCGAGTAAACTTTTAATTCCTTCCCCTGCAGAAAATACAATGATGATACTGGAGATGCCAATCGTCACACCAAGAATTGCGAGCGCGGTACGCGTTTTATTACTCTTGAATGCGTTTAGAGCTAGTTCTAAAGATGAAATAATGTTATTCATACGACTTTATTCGTAACGCAACGCTTCTATAGGATCGAGTTTGCTTGCCTTTAATGCAGGGTAATACCCAAAGAAAAGCCCGATTCCTGCTGAAACTACGAGCGCAAGAACTATGGACGACGGCGAAATGACAAACGCCCAATCAAATCCGGCAAATCGCACGCCAATCGCAATCAAAAATGAAACTATAATACCAATAACGATACCAATAATACTCCCCAATCCAGTCACAAACACGGCCTCTAATAAAAATTGCCCTAAAATATCAAAATTATTTGCGCCTACTGCTTTACGCAAACCAATTTCTCTTGTTCGCTCAGTAACTGAAATTAGCATAATATTCATGATGCCTATCCCTCCAACAAGTAAAGAAAGTGCAGCCATTGCTGTTAAAAAAAATCTCAACCCATCAGTAATAGTCGTTACTAAACTGAGCGTTTGTACTGAACTGCCTACAGAGAAATCATCGCTCTTGCCGCTTTGGTCTCGTATTCCATGCTGCTCCCGCAAGAGCACTTTAATGTCTTCAATTGATTTGTCTATGTTCTCATCTGAATCTACCCGTGCACGAATAAGACCTATATGATTAATGCCCATCATCCGTTGTGTCGTCCGTATTGGAAGCAATACTTGATCGTCGTAATCTTCTAAACCTACCGTGCCACGCTCTTTTATAACACCGATAACTTCGTAACTTGCCCCTCCAATTTTTATGCGCTGACCAACCGTATCACTCTCTCCAAAAAGCTCCTGCTTCACAGCGCTTCCTAATACAGCCACCCGAGAAAGATTTATTTCTTCTTCTTCCGTAAAAAAACGGCCGACTTCAATTTCACTCCCCTCGACGGTAAGGTAGCTCGCTGTTGTCCCATTGAGCGACGTGTCATAACTTTCAGAGCGCCATTTAACCACACCAAATCCTCGATTGTAACCCGCAACATCTACAAGATTCGGTGCATATCTATTGCTACGTAGATACGTCACATCATTATATTTAAGCGTTGTAACGGCAAAATTAAAAAAACCGGCAAGCATATCACCTTCTTCTGCGTGACCAGGCGATACACTAATTAAATTACTTCCCAAGCTCTCAATCTGAGAAAGTATAAGACTCTGTGCTCCTACACCTATGGACATAATTATCAACACCGAACTAACTCCGATAACAATGCCGATCATAGTTATAATGCTCCGCACCTTATTTTCCCAAAGAGAACTGATTGATGAAATGGCCGCTTGAGTGATTTGCTGGAGCATAGAACTATTTTATAAGGTCATTAGCACTTACTCTTTTTTTACTCTTTACACGTTTATCGCTAACTATTTTCCCATCTACAATATTAATAACCCTATCAGCGCATTCTGCAGTTTCTGTCTCATGAGTGACCAGAATGATGGTGTGTCCCTCATCATTCAGCTTCTGTAAAATTTCTATAACCTGCACTCCGGATTTTGAGTCAAGATTCCCCGTCGGCTCGTCTGCAAAAACAACCGATGGATTATTAATGAGTGCTCGAGCGATAGCAACACGTTGTTTTTCGCCACCAGATATTTGATTTGTTAAATACCCCAAGCGATGAGATAGGTTAACTTTCTCCAGAATATCTCTCACTCTTTTATTGCCTTCCGATTTATCTCTTGCATATATGAGCGGCAAAGCAACATTTTTAAAAACGGTAGTCCTTGGAAGAAGGTTAAACGCCTGAAAAACAAACCCTATTTCTTCATTTCGTAAAACTGCCAGCTCGTTATCATTTAACGTAGAAACATCTCTATTCTCAAATAAATAGGTGCCGCTCGTTGCTCTGTCCAAAAGACCAAGTACATGCATCAGTGTTGACTTACCGGAACCAGATGGTCCCATAATCGCGACGAATTCTCCTTTCTGGATAGAAAACGACGCATTTATTAGAGCGTATGTCTTTACCTCATCGCCATACGTTCTACTGAGATTCTTTATCTCAATAATATTCATACGACCAATCTTATTTATATTTTATTAGTCTTTAATTGCCGTAATAACAACATCACCTTCTTCTATTCCACTGACAATTTCAATAAGTCCGCGATTCCCGATAATTCCGGTCTCTACTTCTATCTCCTCGACTAGGCCTCCCTCCCTCAATACACGCACTAGCTTTAAGCTGTTTTTGAATATCACTACTCGTTGAGGAATAACAATAATATTTTCCCGCTCGGCTGTAACAATATCAAGATCTGCTGTCATGCCGGGTCGTATCCTGCTATCCTCTTCCTCCAATTGCAGTGTGGTTCTGTAATTCGCAACACCTTCAAGCAACTCAGCGGCTGGATCAATTTTTACAACTATTGCCCTAAACGTTTCACCATCACCATACGCATCAAGTGAAAATGTTGCAACGTCACCAACCTCCAGATTTGCGATATCCGCCTCTACCACAAGTGCCTCAATCTGATACTCGCCGTCCGATATCACAGATACAACTGTAGTATTTGCGGGAACTATAGCTCCAACTTTTGCGTCTTGTACGGTAACAATACCGTTAATTGGCGAGCGAATTATAGATTTTTTAAGTTGCGCCTGGTAGTATTGGATGTTTGCTTCAGACTCTTTTACTTGCGCTTCCTGTGCGATAATCTGTTCTTCTATTGTTCCCGATTTTTTTAGAGTAAGCTCCTGTTCAGCCAAGGCGAGGTCGGATTTTGCATCTTCTACTTTCTCCTCAGCGGCCGTAATGTTTGCAATTGCCTTATTCACATTTGTTCTTCCGGTGAACACATCCAGCTTCCATGCATCAATCGTCGTTTGTGTTATATCGCTGCTTGAAATAAGACCATTTACCGCCAACCCAACATTGTCTAAGAAAGATTTTATCTGCGCAAGGTTCTGATTTGCTTCATCAGCATATACATCAAGGCTGCTTCCTATAGTTAAAATATCAAGAGATACAATCCATTCTTGCAATATACTCTCTACTAGAAGCCGTCCCGATTCAATACTGTTTTTCAGCTGATAAGATGTTACAAAATTGAGCTTGGAATTTGGACTCTGTGGATTATCAAAAAATTGATCCGTTTTATTTCTTACAGCGTCGTCAGCTTTTGTATAAGCATCACGTAATTCATCTATTAGTTTTCTTTCAGCGTCTTCTAAGGCAGTTTCCGCATTTGTAACTTTCACCTCCTGTACTTGTATTTCTTCCAACCGAACCCCTCTCTTAAGCTCGGCGAGTTTGGCTTTGTTTTTTGCGAGTGTGGCTTCAGCTTGTGCTATTTGTGCTGTTTCTTCTAAATTTTCAAGAACAACCAAAACCTGTCCAGAATAAACTTTATCTCCAATTGTCACGTATGCTTTTGCGACACGACCTGAATTTTCAAAAGCCAGATCGATGCTCTCTATGGCCTCTACTCTTCCTGTCGCACTAATTTCCTGAATGAGGTCTGCTCGTTCGGCAACAATTGTACTATAAGTAATTTGCTTATCATCTTTAAACGACATCCTTATAGCAATTACTAAAACAATAATTGCGACAGCGACAATAATAATTTTTTTTCTTTTACTCTTTTTCCTCCTACTCAATGATTTTTCCATATATAAATTTTTATATTAGTTTGATATCGCCATCTTTAATTCCATACTCTTTATTATATACAACTAAATAGAAAAAATAGATACTAACTTCGTCCACGATTAAGAAGTTTGAGAACGTCGCTTTTTAAAGTATTATTGATTAAAATTATACGTTCCCACACTACCTTAATAAATAGTGGATAGTTAAGTAAAGGGTGTATTATAGAGTTATATGGAAAACACAAAGAAAATTGAGTGGATTCTGCGAATCGCCGTTGCCGGTGAATTCATCGGTCATGGCGTGTTCGCTCTTCAGGGAAAAGAAGGGTGGTTTAAGTAAGTTGTAACTCTAAAGGGATCTATTGACAACATTATTAGAAATATGTTACTTTTAGGAACGTTCGATTAAAAAGGCCGTCGATACGGCTTGGCAAGGAGACAAAACTGCAAGAACTGCTTATGGCTTCGCTTATTCGCGAAGTGACTGTAATCTCCTTATAGTATTGAGGGGATTTTTTTATTGGATACATAATCTAAAATGGAAATTCGAAATATTGCTATTATCGCCCATGTTGACCATGGGAAAACAGCGCTTACAGACGCTATCTTGCGGCAAACCGGTGCAGCAGATAGTGAAGTGAGCATGGACTCAGATGCGCTCGAAAAAGAGCGTGGAATTACGATTTATTCAAAGAATGCCTCTGTGTTATACAAAGACACTAAAATCAACATTGTAGATACGCCGGGGCACGCAGATTTTGGTTCTGAGGTGGAAAGAGTGTTGCGTTCTATTGACTCGGTCCTGTTAGTGGTAGATGCACAAGAAGGCCCTATGCCGCAAACTCGTTTTGTACTGAAAAAGTCTCTGGATCTTGGACTGCGGCCCATATTGGTAATCAATAAGATTGATAGGCCGGCAGCAGACCCGGATCGTGTACATGACCAGGTATTTGAGTTGTTTACAGAACTTGGAGCGACCGACGAGCAACTCGATTTTCCGGTACTATACACTGTTGCAAGAGATGGTGTTGCAAAACGCAATCTCACCGACGAAGCAAAAGATATTACTCCCGTACTGGATATGATATTGGAATATGTGCCCGTAGCTTCAAAGGATTTTGACAAGCCATTTCGTGCTCAGCCATTTAATTTAGCATACGACAATTTTTTAGGGCGGCTTGCAATCGTTCGTATACATAGCGGCAGTGTTACTGTCGGAGATACAGTATATGTAAAAAAGCATTCTGGAAAAACTACAAAGCATAGAGTAACAAAACTATTTACATTTGAGGGAGTTGCCAGAAAAGACGCACACACTATTGAGGCTGGCGACATTGCTATGATTGCCGGGCTTCCTGACGTATATATTGGAGATACACTGGCAAAATCTGCAGACGAAGCACTACTCGAAAGTATTGCCATAGACGAACCAACTATTGAGCTTACATTTTTGGTAAACGACTCTCCGTTCGCCGGACGCGAAGGAAAGTTTGTCACCAGTCGACAACTTCGAGAACGCTTAGAAAAAGAGCTTGAGGTGAATGTAGGATTAAAAATAGACTTTGACACACAGTCGGCCGAGCGATTTATCGTGTATGGAAGAGGAGAGCTGCACATAGCTATTTTTATTGAAAACATGCGCAGAGAAGGGTATGAACTCCAAGTTTCTCAACCTCAGGTCATTATAAAAGAAATTGATGGCAAAAAGCATGAACCCTTTGAAGAAATCATAGTAGATGTACCTGAGGAGTTTCGGGGAACGGTTATTGAAAAGTTAAGTTCTCGTGGAGCGCGACTGACACACATGGAGCTACAAGAGAGCCGTTCTTTTATGCAATTTGAAGGTCCGAGCCGTGGTCTATTTGGATACCGAAACCAGTTTATTATAGATACGAAAGGAAATGGAATTTTAGCAAGTAGAATCATTGGATACCGCCCATACACAGGAGGAATTACACATAGAAAGGTGGGGTCAATGATTTCTGGGGCAACCGGCAAAGCATTGGCCTATGCGCTCGACAATTTACAAACCAGAGGTGTCTTGTACATCAAAGAAAATACCGAAGTATACGAGGGGATGGTAATTGGAAATACGGCAAAAGGAGAACAAATGACGGTAAACCCAATTAAAGGAAAGCACCTTACTAATATGCGGGCCGCTGCTGCCGACGACGCTATTAATCTCACACCTCCTCAAATTATAACTATTGAAACAGGTCTGGAGATAATGGATAAAGATGAATACCTGGAAATAACACCTAAAAGTGTACGGTTGCGAAAGAAATATCTTACAGAATCAGGTCGCAAGAGAACAAAACGAGAATAATAAATAACATGTACAATCAAAAAACATCCTCACGGCGAACACGTGGAAAATATACACGAAATGCAAGATTTAGTCACTCAAAGAGAAGTGGTGGTTTTCGTGGTGGATCTTCACAATTTTCAGCGAGAAGGGGCAGGTCAAAAAGTCAAAAGCTCGACATCTCTTCTTTTATTAACAAAACAGCTTCCTCGTCCGTCCCAGAAAAAATTTTTGTACCAGAACATTCATTCGCAGACTTTGAGATAAATCCTGTATTGCTGCGTTCTATTGAACAACTTAGATACGCACAACCAACTCCTATTCAAGATAAGATCATTGTTCCTATTCTTCAGAAAAAAGATGTGGTTGGACTTGCAAATACAGGAACCGGGAAAACAGCAGCGTTTCTTATTCCACTTATTGAGAACGTGCTGCAAAATTCACATGAACAAATTCTTATTACAACTCCTACTCGTGAACTTGCACAACAAATAGAACAAGAGCTTCGGGGACTTACAAAACAGATGCGTATATATTCCGTAGCGTGTGTAGGGGGAGAACACATAGGGATACAAATTCGAAAATTGCAGCGGAAAAGTAATTTTATTATCGGTACTCCAGGACGTCTTATTGATTTAGTAAAACGAGGAAATCTTATGCTGAATGAAGTACATACGGTAGTGCTCGATGAAGCAGATAGAATGCTTGATATGGGATTTATACACGATATTAGATTCTTAATGTCTCGTATATCAGAAAAGCGGCAAACGCTCTGTTTTTCCGCGACTATGTCAACAACTATAGAGAGACTCATCGCTGACTTCTTAAAAGATCCGAGTACGATTTCTGTAAAAACAGTGGAAACTCCAAAAAATATTGAACAAGACGTTATACGGGTTCGTAATTTAAACAAGGTGGATGTATTGCACGACTTACTGAAAAATGATGAATTCAAAAAGGTTCTGGTGTTTGGACGAACAAAGCATGGAGTAGAAAACTTGTCACGCATATTGATGCGACGTGGAATAAAGGTAGAGTCTATTCATGGCAATAAAACACAAGCACAGCGGAAACGAGCTTTACTAAGCTTTAAGCAGAATCGCGTACAGATATTGGTAGCAACTGATGTTGCTGCGCGTGGGCTGCATATTAGTAATATTACGCACGTTATTAACTACGAAATTCCAGAAACGTATGATGATTACATCCATCGAATTGGAAGAACCGGCCGTGGAACTCAGAAGGGAAAGGCCTTAACGTTTATCGATTAACATACTTCCATGGCATTCGGGGAAAACAAAAACTTTCGTTTTTACTTTCCCCTCTTTTGCGGGTATAGTTATGTTTATGGCAAAAAGAAGTACGGGCGTAGGAAAGAAAAAGAAGACTCATTCAAAAAAGACTCAAAAGAGGTTAGCGATAAAACGTGAGATGCTCGCCTCGCGATCAAGGCGGGTTGGTAAAAAAGGATAGCAAGCAACAGTGCGATAATATAACATCCTTGTAAATTTATGCGTGTAAAAATAATCACAGCATTGGTCATAGTGATAATGACACTCACTGCTACAGCGGTGTTTTCTGCCGAAGATTATAACAGTTCAAGGTCAAATACCTCAACAGCAATAGTAAATCAACAAGTTGGAGATTTACTTCTGCGTTACGGTATCGGCGGCGCAGAGATAAACAGGGTAACCGATGCCCTGTCTGTTGGTATCAGTAAAGCTGACCTTAAAGCAATCCTGATTGAAATTAGAATCAATGAAAATAGTGCGCAAGCGATTCTTGTAGAATTCGATAAGCTTGGAATTGGAATTGATGCCGATTCCTCAATTGCACCTTCTCCGACAACCATTTACCCAGTTCCAACGCAAACCGAAATTAAGCAGCCGTATATTGTCCAGCCGCCATCCACTGTCCCCGGATTAGTTCCGAGCGTCGTTTCTGAAATCATCGTTAAAAAATGTGGAGTGAACACTTTTGGTGTTTCAAACGAATGCGGAGTTGGTGCGTTCAAAAATCTTTATTTCCAATGCTATGACGGCTATGAGGAGAAACGGGGCGGAGAAAGTTCATGTAAGTCATCTTATGTGTGGAATAATTATGCGCGATCGATCTGCGCTAACCGCTGCGGAGTTGCACCTACCCCACCAAGTCAGGGCGAGAGCCAAAACGAGCTAGCACCAACGGAAACTCCAACAAAGCCTTTAATAGAAACAAAACCAATCGCTATATGCTACATTCCCGACAAACTTACCAAAGACTACAATCGGTTTCTTCTTGATTTGCGAAAAGCAGAGTCAGAGAATGATAGGGTTTTGGCGGAAGAAATAATAAAGAAAATCACTGCTTTAAAACTGGAGGTTGAAAGATATCGAAAGAGTTGCACCGCCAATACTACTAAGATAGAGCCAATGCAACCGCCTACTGGAACTACCAGCTCCTTAAGACCGGTAGCTATAGACAGGTGCCGAGAAGTTACCCAGTGGGAAAACAAAATCGCCTATTACGAGAAACTGAGTAATTTAAGTAATGCCGACCTCAAAGAACAAACTGGTTTTTCAAGAGAGGAGATTGAAAGAATATTATCCAGCCTCCCCAACGGTCTTGAAAAAGTAAGGGCACAGTGTGAGGGTCAGCGTTACTTTGTCGAAAAAAGAGCTCTGGGTACTTTTTCAACGGAGATATTAAGTATGGACTTAAAATCCATTGCCGAACCTGTAAAGCCGGTAGTTGTTGAGTCCGGACAGGAAATAAACGACTACTACAAAGCCAGGATTGAAAACATAACTGCAACGGAAGACACCAATGAACAAATACAGAATCTCAGGTCACTGAAAGAAGAAATAAATGAACTTATCGTAAAACTCATCAAAGGCAGAAAAGAAATGGAGGTCTCCGAACTTGCCAGTATTGTAACGGAGATAAAAGTAAGCCGGGGAGAAATAAGAGCCGATGATGTCGTGGTAAAGACAATGGACAAAAAGATATTCCTTACGGTTGGCGATAGGCCTGCAAGCGTTGAACCGACCGCGAGAGGAGTTATTGTTCGCGGCTGGGACCCGGACGGGAAAGAAACCGTAGAGGTTGAAGCCGCAGAGATTTCTATCAAAGACAATATGCTGCGAGTAGGCAACTCCGAGGTAAAACTTGCGGCAAGCGATGTTATAGAAAGTATCAGTAAGCGTTCCGGACGTCCCACATATGCCAATATCACACTTGAGAAGGGGGTAGTTCTCGAAGAAGAAAACGGTATTGCCGTATATAAAATAAGAGAAACCGAGCCAAGAAAACTATTCGGATTCATTCCAATAAAAATTACTAAAACATTAACCGCATCTGCCGAAACAAGCGATCTTTTGGATGAACGTTTCCCTTGGTATTCTTTTCTAACAACAAAATAGAGAAATCCGAAAAATATCCAAATTCATCCATCGCCGCTTAGTTTTATTTGCCGCAGAAAAAATCAATCAGCTTTAGGAGAACACGTGTATATGTCTAAAAAACTTTGACACGTGGAGTGCAATGCTTTAATCTCCTACACAGATCATCTAAATCAAAGGAGGTACGCTATGACGTACGTTGAAGAAAGGCTGCGGCCGCTCGGCTTCCGTTTCGTAAAGCGAGATGAGAGGTACGGTGTAGTAACCAGCGTGGTGCTGTCTATCGGACACCTTAAGATGGTTTTTGATTGTGTATGCCCTACATACCCCAGTATCAAGGCACTTGGGTGTCCGGTCCATCACAAGGGACCAGGAGGATCTTGGCCGGTTGAAGACGCAAAAAAAGTCCCTGCAGCTGTAGCATAAAATCAACCTAAGGGCATGACAACTAACCAGTAGGTTATCTGACTGGAACCATGCAAACAAAAACACCCCGCCATGCGGGGTGTTTTCTCACGTTGTTCTATCGACGATTCTTGCGATAGCAATCACGACATCGCAATTGATCCATACGATTCTGGTCTGGCTCAAAGGGGAGTTCGGTTATCTTGCCCTCACATCCTGAGCACGTCCAGTCTCCTTGATACATTTTTTTCTGGAAACCTTCTTCCATGGTATGTATATAATTTATGTTTTAATCGACCTGTACTATTCAAACACCTGTACACTATCATAGCAAATTTTCTAACAACATTGCACACATGACACCCCTACGGTACAATAAACTGCGCAACCCCCCGGTAGCTCAACTGGCAGAGCAGGGGCCTTTTAAGCCCAAGGTTGAAGGTTCGAGTCCTTCCCGGGGGACAAATATAAAAGAGTGGCTTTTAGTTATAAGCCACTCTATATATGTCCTTCACATACAATCAGGATACTGCATGTTCCTTTGGTACAAGGACATCCTCAAGAAGTTGCAACCGATATTGCAATCTTTCTTTCTTACCATCTGGTACTTCAGGTTTCCTCAGCTTCTTCTCAATAGCCTTTATTTCAATGTGGTAGTTAGAGAGCCGCTGATTATCGGGACTATTTTCCATTTTCTACCCCTCTATTCAATTATTAACGTACGGTAACTACAATACTCCAACATACCAAATGCACGGTGTTTCTGTCAAATGCAAAATATCAAAACAGCTCCGATGATATGTCGGAGCTATTAAGTATTCCTAATTCTTGGTATCTAATATCAATCATCCGCACTTGCTAAATCCACAGTTCGTACAACTCATACAACCTTCGCTGATACGTAACGGAGAACCACAGTCCGGACAGCCAGGCATCATACCATAGTCAGCTATCTGCCTTCCATCAGTAATCGGTCCATACTCGCCTCCGGTAGACACGCTGATCGTTTCCTCAACACTAATCTTTTCCGTAACCTGTACCGTACCACCCTCAAGCTGCTTCTGTTCATCTATAACCTCAGACTCTTTACCATCACCAAAATTCACATGTTCTTCAAGTATACGAGCAATGGCGTCAGGTAATGAGAGTATAGTGCCGCGGTTCGTAAATACCGGCATCGGCCCACGAATACCCTTTATGTTCTTCACCACATTCTTCGTATCGATACCCGCACGAAGCGCTAACGATATCATTCGGCAGATCGCTTCACTCTGTTCCTGAAAAAAACCTCCTGTCTTACCAATGGTCGCGAATACTTCAAACGGATCACCTTTCTCATCATTATTAACGGTGATATATAAATTACCATAGCCGGTCTTTATTTTATATGTCTTTCCACTCATTACCTCGGGTCGTACGCGCGGTTCAAGCTTACTTATCTCAGATGATGCAACTGCTGTTTTTGCAATGAAACGCTTCTTTCCTACAGCATCCGTCGGTTTAACAATATCATCTCCCTTGCCAATATTTAAAATCTGTATATTGCGGCTGCCATCACGGTACACCGCGCAACTTTTACATTTAAGCTTCCACGCGAGCACTAAACTCTCTTTAACATCATCGCGTGTTGCATCATTCGGCAGATTGATCGTCTTTGAAATGGAATTGTCGACGTGTTTCTGAAACGCTGCTTGCATCCTAATATGGTCCTCTCCAGAGATGTCCATAGCAACCACAAACGTATCACGGATATGTTCAGGAAGGTCAATAATGCGCTTAATGCTTCCTATTGCCACAACCTCTTCTCGAATCTTAGTGATTTTCTGTTCATCATACCCAAGCTCGTCAAGCACCTCGCGGAAATATGTGTTCAGATACTGGTACTGCTCCCCATCCTTGTCCTGCATCACATACGAAAGCGCGAAGTTCGGCTCTATGCCTGACGACGCATCAAGCATCATGGATATAGAACCGGTTGGAGCAATGGTCGTAAGTGCAGCATTCCGTCGGCTACCGTCTTTAAAAATACTCTTGGGATAATTCGGAAACGGTTCCTTTTTCTGTGCCAACTCACGCGACATCTCTACAGCTGCTCTCTGGATAATTTTCATAACCCGCTCCGCAACGGCAACACCTTCATTAGAATCATACCGTATGCCCAGCTGGTACAACATATCGGCGAACCCCATAATACCAAGCCCGATGCGGCGATTCTTAAACGCAGTTTCGGTCACCGCATCTACCTGAAATTCAAAACGGTCAATTACATTATCAAGTATGCGGACAGATGTTTTAGTGACTTCTCGCAACCTAACCTCATCAACCTTACCGTCACGAACGAACTTGGCAAGATTAATAGAGCCAAGATTACAGTTATCATACGGGTGCAGAAATTGCTCTGCACATGGATTAGATGACGCTATATCGCCCAATCCAGGTAGCGGATTAGTGCGGTTCACTTCATCAATAAACACAATACCCGGCTCACCGTTCGTCCACGCATAATGCACGAGTTCGTCAAACAACTCACCTACTGTAATATCAATCTCCTCAACACTATACACCGATCCGTTCGGGTGGCGCAGCACACGATGCGGTTTCATTTTTTCACCATTCCACGTACAGTACCACTGTGCGTCGGAATCATGCACGAGCTGCTCCATGAACTCATCGGTTGCCTTTACCGAAATATTGAAGTTCCTAATTTCCCCTTCTTCTTCTTTAGCACGCACAAAATCAAGAATGTCCGGATGGTCCACGCTCATCATCGCCATATTCGCACCATGCCGACCCTGCTGCTTAATTGTTCCAAATGCCTCATTGTATATTTTCAAAAACGAAACAGGACCGGAAGAGACACCTTTTGAACGAATGGTCGGTGACATCGCCGGTCGGAGCTCATCAAGCGAAAATCCTAAACCTGCTCCAGACTGCTGAAGCAGCGCAGCATCTTTGAGTGTCTGAAAAATACTCTCCATTGTATCGTGAATGGGTAACACAATACAGTTCGCAACGAGCGCGGTACCAGAACCAGCATTGGTGATGGTACGCCCTGCTGGCGTAAACTCTTTCCGCGCCATTACTTCAAAGAACTTTTGTTTAGTTTTGTTAATAAATGCATCGTCCCCACCATAATCGCGCTCAACCTCAGCGAGCGCGCGCGTAACCCGGTGCATCATCTGCGATGGCGTCTCATAGTCACCTGCTTCATTCTTACGCAGATACCGCTTGCGCATCATCTTGAGCGCGTTCTCAGAAAATGATTCGTTAATCTGTTCGTCGGTCGGCAGTGAAACGTGTGTGTGTTGAGCTTTTGGTGCGTGCATCATAATAGAGGAAATAAGTAACGTGTTTTTTAATGAGGTTAATTAAGAAACGACCATTTCCATTGTAACGAACTGCACCTACTTCGCCAGTTGACCAACAATGGCAAAGATTTTACTACAACCACTCAAACACGGCATTATACTGCCTGGTAGTTATCCACAGTTGACGACTATACTATCTACAACTAAAATCCCTCACCTTTCTAAAAGAACAGTGAGGGACATATCTACTTTTACTTTATCAACGATACCTACCTATTTTTTCTTCTTCCTTAAAAAAGCCGGAATGTCCCACGGATCTGTTTTTGGCTCTTGAGATTCAACAACGGAAGCATCTTCTTCGTTTGTGGAACTACTCTTTTCCTGTTTCTCTACGTGGATAGTCTTACTCACCGGAAAGGGAACATTCGCACGCCGTTTAGTGAACAAGTGTTGTGTGCCGAGTCGATCACTGCTAAACAGATTGCTAAAACCTGTTGCAATAACAGTTACCTTTAGCTGCTTATCCTTTAGGTTGCGATCATAGTACGCACCAAAAATTACTTTTGCATTTGAATCAAGGTTTGCAGCAATCACCTTGGCAATATCGTTGATCTCGACCATCTTCATATCCCGACCACCAGCAACGCTGAACAATATTCCCTTTGCTCCCTCTATAGATGTTTCAAGGAGTGGTGAATGGATCGCTTCATCGACAGCTTTCGCGGCACGGTCCTGACCGGATGCAATTCCTACACCAATCAAGCTCGGTCCTGCATCCTGCAAAATCGTTTTGATATCGGCAAAGTCAATATTGATAATGCCCGGTATATTAATAAGATCTCCGATCGCCTGTACGCCATGGTTCAATATATCATCTATATACATGAACGCGCGGATGATCGGCGTATCTTTATTGATGAGCGCAAAAATACGGTCGTTAGGAATAACCACAAGTGCGTCAACGTGTTCGCGCATGCGGTCAAGTGCTTCCTGCGCAATGTTCATACGACGCGACCCTTCAAACTCAAACGGCTTTGTCACGATACCAATAGTGAGAATACCCTTCTGTTTCGCAATCTCCGCAACGATGGGTGCAGCACCGCTCGCGGTGCCACCACCAAAACCACCAACCACGAACACAATATCAGCCCCATCAAGCATTTCACCTATCTCCGAACGGTTTTCTTCAGCTGCTTGTCTACCAATGTCAGGATTCATGCCCGCACCGAGACCTTTCGTAAGTGCTCTACCAATGTATATTTTGCGATGCACAGATACCTGATCAAGATCTTGCGCATCGGTGTTCACCGCAATGTATTCCACACCACGCATACGATTCTTTTCACGCATACGACTAATGATATTACCCCCGGCGCCGCCGATACCAATAACTTTAACCTGCGTAATACCTTGCATACTACTCTGTGTACGATTTATTCTGGTTTGTTTTCTACGCGATACGGGACGCGCCTGTCGCCGTGGTGCACGAGCAGCTATCTTTTTCTTAAGCACTTTTCGTTGTGACGTCATACGAGATTTTGGACGCTTACTGGCAACACGCGGTTTCTGTTTCCTCACACGAACAGAACGCATCTGCGCAATACGTTTTGTCTTCTTTGTTTTAGCTACTGTTTTTTTCTTGGTGATCATATTTTTCACGGCATAAGGTTTTTAATAAATCGCTTGAGTCTTGACACGCTGGGCAAGCGACGACCACGTTCTTTGTCTCCCCATCGCAGCAACCCTATCGCTGTCGCAAACCCAGGATCATCAAGCAGTTCTTGGTGTGTGGGATTGGAAACATCAAAATCGTCAACGGCGGGAAATCCAAGCTGAACTGCCAGTTTCAGTTCTTGACGTGCCAACTCATCAATCCCTGCAAGCTTTGCTCCACCTCCAGTCAAGACCAAGCGATTTATTAAAAACC
>DRGK01000007.1 GCA_011050075.1 Candidatus Jorgensenbacteria bacterium | reverse complement strand
GCTTATAGCTACCCCGCCTAAATTGTTTAGAAGATTTGTTCTAAAATTAGCCAACCGCCACCGTAAATGAAAGCGTGGTTGCCCATATATGATTAGTATACCAAACAGGGTTCTTCTATCCTTCAAATCGGGACCTTCGACATATCTGGCAGGGGAGCACATTGTCACGGTTCCAACATCGTTCCATAGCCACAGCCGCCAAAATTGTTCGCGAGTATATGAACGACTCACAATTTTGAGCGTCCCGAGCAAAGAAAGGGGATACAATAAACGGCTAAGTTAGAACTTAGCCGTTTATTTTCGCATTGTTGTGATACCTCGTTTGGATGTCCTCAGCTTGTTGCATATGCAACAAGCTGAGGACATGCGTATATTAACCTAATAGGGGAATTAATATATTGACGGACAGCACATTACATGCTTTTCTGTTTTTGGTACTCTTAATACAAAACATAACGGAGGGAGATTGAAATGTTTGTGCTTAAAACGTCTTTACTTATTGCCGTTGGACTTATAGCTATAATCCTTGGCATTTTCATACTTCGGGCGGCCTATAAGGAATTTATTAGACCCGGAAGAAAATTCCCCAACACAGTCAAGAATACATTACCTTCAATCCTCATTGTCTTAATCACTATCGCTTTCATTTACGGTGGCGGTTGGCTAATTTTAGAACAAATCTTCTAAACAATTTAGGCGGGGTAGCTATAAGCTGCACCCGCCTTTTTATCCTTTATAAACACACACCCTTCTGCTTTAATGATGAAGTGACGAAGGTTGCTGTATTACATGATTATTTGAACCAGTTCGGCGGTGCTGAGCGCGTACTTAAGGTTATCTTTGAGCTTTTTCCCGATGCTGATTTATATACACTGCTTTATGATAAAGACAAAGTGCGCGGAGAGTTTGAGGAGCGTATCAAACGGACAAGTTTTTTGGATAATGCTGTGGTTCGGCGGCGGCATCGTGCGTTTATTCCGCTGATGCCGTTCGCGGCTCGCGCACTGCGCCTTGACGATACGTATGACCTTATTATTTCAAGTTCTGCCGGATATGCTAAAGGATTTGGCAGGTCAAACTCGGCGTTTCACATAAGTTACTGTCACTCGCCGTTGCGCTATGCGTGGGAGATTGAGTACTTAAAAAATCTGCCCTTTTCTCCATGGCAGATGCACCAGTTGGTAGGATATCCTATTGCGCGCGCTCTGCGCCGGTGGGATAAGCGAGCAGCCGGTAATGTAGACCTCTTTATTGCAAACTCACAGTTCATTGCCGATAAAATACGTACGTACTACGGCCGTGACGCGGAAGTGGTATACCCTCCGGTTGATACCAGCGTGTTCTATCCCGAACCATCTGAAAATCAGGGTGAGTACTACATGATGGCGGGACGTTTGCTGTACTACAAGTTGTTTGACATAGGCATTGACGCGTTCAACCGTTTACAGATACCACTCAAGATAGTTGGTTCCGGTCCTGAGTACAAAAAGCTGCGCGCTATGGCTGGTCCAAACATTGAGTTCATACGGGATGTTTCGGATGAAGCATTACGACGTCTGTACTCCGATGCGCGCGCTTTCATTTTTCCTCAGGTTGAGGACTTTGGCTTGGTTGCTGCTGAGGCGCAGGCGTGTGGTACACCGGTCATTGCCTATAATGCCGGTGGGGCTCGGGAGATCGTAGAAAATGGCAAGACGGGTGTGTTGATTGATGAGCAGACTCCGGATGCAGTCATAGAAGCGGTACGAGCATTAGAAAGCACTTCGTATGATCGTTCGTACATTGCATCCCGCGCTCAGCAGTTCTCGCGTGATAATTTTTTGGAACAGATGCGCAATCTTATCACACAACCATGACACGACGCGTAGGAAAAAAGAATATTGAACCGATGGTCGTTGATGTGCGGCGTCCCGACGTTAACTATCGTGCTTCGTCACGTTTTGTACGAGTGAACTTAAAACTTCCCGAGTATGTCAGCACTCCGGTGCGACACAATGGCAAAAAATGGCTGCGTATCGGTGCAATGGTAACGGGTACTGTGTTTGTAGTTGTTATTGGTATTTTTGTTGTGCGTCTTACCGGTATGCGTACTTCGCTTGCACAGCAGGGGGACATGATATCGCAGAATTTTGTGACATCTCTCAACGCGCTCAAAGAATTTCGCGTAGCCGATGCAATTGTGCCGCTTGAACAAAATGAACGCACCCTCAAGCAGGTGCAAGGGTTATTCTCCGGAGTTCCGGAGAATCTTGGGCTTCAAGCGGCATCAAGTATTATTCCGGTACTAAAAGAAGCAAGCACCTTCCTTAAGCATATCGCTACATTTAATCTACACCTCCTACAACTTTCGAAGGAGCTCAATGAGTTACAGGGTAACGCGTTTGCATACTTCCGTGAGGATGGCGAACAGCTGCTCACTGAGTTGCGTACTATTCGTGACCTCGTTAACGTACTCAAGGGTGATGTAGAGAAGTTACGCAATGTAGCCGTATCACTGGAACGGTTTACTGCTCTTGGTAATATTGGACGGCTTATAGAAGATAATTATGTTGCGTATGGAACCGATATATATGTACTGAATGATTTTCTTGATGGTCTCATTGCATTCTTGGATTCTGAAGAAGAAACACATGTGCTTCTTATGTTTCAAAACTCTTCAGAGCTTCGGCCTGCCGGCGGTTTTTTGGGAAGTTACGGGGACCTGGTTATTCAACGCGGACAGATGCAGCGCCTCGAGGTTCAGGATATTTTTTGGCCTGACCATCCGATGAATTTCACCGAGAAACTCATTCCCCCGGAGCCGCTGCAGCGTACGACAAAGGATTGGGGAGCTCGTGATGCTAACTGGTTCTTTGATTTCCCAACCTCTGCGGAAGCGGTGATGACGCTCTTAGAATCATCAAAGATTTATAAAGATGATGACATTGTGTTTGCAGGCGCTATTGGTCTCAATATTGAGGTGCTGGGCACCATGCTTGCAGTAATTGGTCCGGTTGAGTTTGAAGCGTATGAGATGACCATTGATGCGGACAACTTTTTAGCTGAGCTGCAGCGCGAGATTGAGACCGGGCGTGATAAAAAGGCAGGGGAGAATCCGAAGCGAATATTGTCAGTGCTCGCACCTGAAATTATGGAACGATTAGGCACCATACCAGCTTCTCGTATGGAACAGTTTATTGGAACGATTGGTGAGCACGTTGCGCGGAAAGATATTATGTTTTCAATGCGTGAGTCGCGCATGGCGCATACGCTGCGCCGGTATGGTGTTGATGGGAGTGTCTATGATTTACCCACTTCATTTATCGGCGGATATCTGGCAGTTGTACATGCGAATGTTGCCGGCGGCAAGACGGACGCAGTTATGGAGGAGGAAATAGAAGTATGGTTTGAGGTTGCTACTGACGGAAGCAGTGTTGGAGATGTAACCATACGTCGCACGCATACGGGCGAAGATGAAGAGGATATATGGTACCGCGCAACCAATAAGGATTACATCAAGATTTTTACCAACCCAAACTCGGAACTCATTTTCCTAAAAGGGAATGATGTGCGCCGTACCATTAGAAATGAATATGATGATTCGTATAGAACGTACAATGCTCTCGCTTCAATTGCAGATTCGCGGATTTTTCTCAATGCTTATGATACGTGGTCTACCGAAGAATTCGGGAAGCGAGTATTTGGGACATGGCTCCTTACCGACGCAGGTGAGGAGAGTGAACTGCGCTTGAGATACCGCATCCCGCGCGGTGAGCAAACCAAACTGACGTCCGGGTCGACCTATCAGTTTATCTTTGAACGGCAGTCCGGAACGCATCCATACCTACGTATAACGATAAGTGCGCCCCTTGGATATGTCTGGCGTGAATCAGGTGCCCCCGTGTATGTGTATGAGACAGATGATCCGCGCGCGCGTGAGGTGTTTACACTCACGCTCAAGCGTCAGTTTGAGGAGGAGTTTATAGGAGAATAACCACACATGGACCGACATTGTATTCGTAACTTCTGCATTATTGCGCACATTGACCACGGCAAGTCTACGCTTGCTGACCGTTTGCTGGAGAAAACGCACACTGTTGAAGCGCGAAAAATGAAGGAACAATACCTTGATAAGTTGGACCTTGAACGGGAGCGTGGTATTACGATTAAGATGGCACCGGTGCGCATGCAGTATGAGGTGAATGACATGGCATATACGCTTAATCTTATTGACACACCCGGACATTCTGATTTTGGGTATGAGGTATCGCGTGCGCTTGCGGCTGTTGAGGGTGCGGTATTATTAGTAGATGGTAAGCAGGGGATTCAGGCGCAGACATTGGCAAATTTACGTGCGGCTCGTGATGCCGGATTAACAGTTATTGGCGCAATTAATAAGATTGATTTATTTCCTGATACTACTCTATTAGATTCACTGCGAGAGGAGGTTGCAGTGCTGCTTGATACTACTCCTCAGGCCATCTATCTGGTGTCAGGAAAAACGGGTGCGGGTGTTGATGATATACTGCACGGGATTATTGAACATATACCTTCGCCTTCTGACAGCAACCAGACACGCGCGTTAATTTTTGATTCGTTCTACGATAGCCATAAAGGTGTTGTTGCCTACGTGCGTATGTTTGGCGGCACATTAGAACGTGGTGCGCGTGCTATGTTTATCACCACCGGTGGGCATTTTACCATTAAAGAACTTGGTTATTTTGCGCCGGAACTTACCCCGCTCAACACATTAATGAATGGCGATATTGGATACATTGCGACGGGCATTAAAAATCCAGAGCATGTCCGCATTGGCGATACAGTAACAGTTGTGTCGCGCACCGAAAGCGTACCCACATCATTACCCGGGTATCGCGAACCAAAACCGGTGGTATTTGTATCGTTTTATCCCGAACAAGGCGATGCATACGAGTCGCTCGGCCAGGGGCTGCAGCGACTGCGTCTGAATGATGCTGCGCTTGTTATTGAGCAGGATAGAAACACCGTGCTGGGGCGCGGGTTTAAAGTTGGTTTTTTAGGCAAGCTGCACTATGAGATTATTGCAGAACGATTACAGCAAGAGTTTAACATTGACACAATCCAAACGTTTCCTTCGGTTCGATATCGTATTAAAACACCGCGCGGTTGGATAGAGATTATTCGTCCAGAAGAATTACCTGAGAATTCAGTAGAGATTTGGGAGCCGATGGTGCGTGTTGAGGTGCTCCTGCCTCCGCGGTATCTTAATGCATTTCTTTCTACGACTCATCGATTTCGTATGATTGAATTGACAACCAATACAGTTGGATCCGCAGTTGAGGTTAGTGCGCGCATGCCTCTCATCGAACTCATCAGTGATTTTGATGATACATTGAAGTCACTCAGCGAAGGCTTTGGGTCGTTCAGTTATGAGTTTGATGACTATGCGCGTGCAGACGTAGTGAAGGTGGATATTGCGATTTCCGGAGATGTGATTCCGGGCATCAGCCGATTTCTTGTGCGTGATGTTTTTGAGCGTGAAGGACGTGTAATGGTAGAGCGGTTGAAAGCATTATTGCCGCGACAGCAGTACGCGCAGCCGATACAAGCGAAAGTGCAGGGTCGTATTATTGCTCGAGAGACCATACCTGCAATGAGAAAGAATGTGACAGGACATCTTTATGGTGGTGACCGAACGCGGAAAATGAAACTTTGGCAGAAACAGAAAAGGGGCAAAAAGAAATTGCAGCGATTAGGAAAAGCACACATTGATCCAAAGGTATTTAAAGAACTACTGAAAAAATAATATTTCTATCTGCGCAAACGAACTTGTGATACCATTTGACTGTATCTACGAATTGTAAATTTCAATTAAATGAACATCTGGAAAACAATAGTATTTATTCTCGTTCTCATAGTGCTTGGTATTGGTATGTATAATCTGCGGTCTGAAAATCAGGAACTGGAGCGTGATGTTGATTCACTCTCAACAGCAGTGAATGACTTAGAGAGTGAGAATAAGTTACTCCTTGAGAAAATTACTTACTTCCGTAATCCGGAGAACCTGCTCAAGGAGTTAAAGTCCCAGTTCAACTACCGTGAACAGGGGGAGGAAATGATAATTATTGTTCCGCGTACCGGTGAAGCAGAGGAGTAATATAACGGGGTTGACACGGTTCGTGGTTGCCATATACTGAGTAGCGCTGTAACCGCAGCGATATATGAACGACCGTTCATTAACAGATTACAATAAGATTACAATAATCGTGGACCATATTTGAGAGTTTTTCGTTGTTCTCATGAGTTTTATTGAGGATTTGATCCTGGTCCAGGGTGAACGTTGGCGGCGTGGATAAGGCATGCAAGTCGAGGGATTTCAACTTCGGTTGGAGAACCGGCAGACGGGCTAGTAACGCCTTGGTACGTACCCCAGAGACGGGCATAATCCACCGAAAGGCGGGCTAATTCCCGATAGTCTCCAACTCCTTCGGGGTGTTGGAGTAAATAGTACCTTTATTGGTTTCTGCTCTGGGATCGGCCTAGGTCCGATCAGCTTGTTGGTGAGGTAAAAGCTCACCAAGGCTATGACCGGTAGGGGGAGTAAGAGCTTGATCCCCAGCAACGGCACTGAGATACGGGCCGTACACCTACGGGTGGCAGCAGTCGAGAATCTTCCACAATGGGGGAAACCCTGATGGAGCGACGCCGCGTGCAGGATGAAGCGCTTCGGTGCGTAAACTGCTTTTCTGAGGGAAGAAGTCCGCTTGCGGATTGACGGTACCTTAGGAATAAGGGGTGGCTAACTTCGTGCCAGCAGCAGCGGTAATACGAAGGCCCCAAACGTTACCCGAATTTATTGGGCGTAAAGCGCGCGTAGGGGGTCCGGTAAGTTTGTTGTTAAATCCCACCGCTCAACGGTGGGCCCGCAATAAAAACTGCCAGACTAGAGGACGTTAGAGGCCAGTGGAACACACGGTGTAGGGGTGAAATCCGTTGATATCGTGGGGAACACCAAAGGCGAAGGCATCTGGCTGGGGCGTTCCTGACCCTAAGGCGCGAAAGCGTGGGGAGCAAAGAGGATTAGATCTGTCTCTTATACACATCT
>DRGK01000006.1 GCA_011050075.1 Candidatus Jorgensenbacteria bacterium | reverse complement strand
CATTCATACTTCCCTACCTCTTCGCTGTTAACCCATACGTAGTCAGTGAAAGCTCCTTCTTCTGGTTTAACGTCTCCACTCTTGTACTTAGCTGCAAACTTTACCAGCACTACAGGCGTCTCATCCGGCCGCACAAAAGCAACGCTGTTTAGATATTTAAAATTATCTTCTATCTCTATTCCGGCTTCTTCCAAAACCTCACGTTTGAGCAAACCTTCAACAGCATTCTCAAAATCAAGCACGTCTCCATTAATACGCGTCGGCTTTGTAATATCCATATCAGCCCACTCAAGCTTCCCGCCAGGCACGGCATATCTACCCGGATGTACTTTTTCTCGTTCATCCCGTCTCAAGATCAAGCATCTTCCGTCACGCTCACGGTATACTACTACATTTGCAACAAAGTAGAATAATTTTTCTTTCTTTGCATTATCTACACTTATTTTCTTGGCCGGCATATTTTCAGTATATCAGATAGTATGGTATGTCTAAAACAAAAAACCGGCAAGCCATAAGCCGGATTCTGTTTATGCGATAATTCATCTGGGCCATCAATTACTCTCAGGCTCAATGCGGCACTCTCTGACTGAAACATCAGAGCACGACCTTGCACCCGGGTAAGGATTTAGCCGTTTCACCTCCGATGTTACCGTCGGAGCTAATCCATTACTGGATCCCCTACTCCTTGCGAAATAAGGCGTCTCTGTTCGCACCTCTATCCTTACGGACGACGGGCGTTACCCGCTACCTTTTTAACTTCAAAAATGAAGTAAGTGTCCGGACTTTCCTCCCCGACTGAAGCGTCAGGGCTATCGCTTGGCTTACCGATTTTTTGTTATCAAACAACAAGAATAGTATGCAACACACAATCCAATAAGTCAATAAAAAAACACCGCCTCTTATTAAGGCGGTGTTACGACTATGATAAAAAAATGTGTTGGAGATCCTTGGGAATGTTCTTCTTCTGAATATTGGCTACACAGTTTTTGTTGTAACTCATACAAATTATGCAGTACTTCAAGCGCAAGTTTCCACGGTGTATTGCAACCAAGAGCAGGACAACGTATCTCCATGTCAATTTCCTTAACTTCCTCTTTAGGAATCTCAAGAAAATCGCTTACATTAATTGCACCGGGCTCTCCACACCAAGGACAGTACAACGTTAAATGGTTTTCTTCTTGAAAGTACAAAGAACGAGTTGTCTGTATTGCCTCGTTCTGTTTGCCTTCGTCTCCCATAGCAAACCCCTTTTTTCTTTTAAATTATTAAGTTGCTATATAAGTATACACCTTATAAAAGAGTGGTCTAAATTTTATTCACTATATCTCCTTCGGTAGTGATGGAACGCAACCATTTTCCACTCTCATTGTAGGCATCAATATATCCCCACTTATTGGGCAACCTTGTAAAAACAAATTTAGATGATGGTGGGTACTCCTCAACCTTTTCTATTATCCATCTACTCATGTCCGCTGAAAGTTGTCCAACCTCACCTCCTGTTATTCTCTCAATGTTTTTAATAAATCTACTTACACTATCTTGTTTGAACATTACATCAGCCCCCTTCATAAATTGATGGGGTTTCTCTACTTGAACTTGTTCAAATATAGATCCTTCGTGTCCTGGTGCAGACGCAGGCATAGCTTCTCCAATGGGTTCAACAGCTTCAGTTACCGGAGAAATCGGCTCAACTGTTTCCACAGGAACACGAACTCCTTCACTTTCTATACTTGGCTGAGTAGGAGTAATATCTTCTATTTCTTCAATCGGCACTTCAGGAGAAACTGGAGTCTCTATTGATTTTTGCATTTTTTCTAAAAGTAGGTCTTCAGCACTCTTCCTACCAAACCATCCAACACCCTTAATCTGCTCAACTTTCCCACCACTGTGGCTAATCTCATACGCGTGATTACCAACTCTGCGCATGTTCACGAGTTCTTCATTACCTTCTTTAGAGAAAATGCGTCTGGGCGTCCAGTTATCATTCTCTGGCAACTCAATACTACCAGCATTCTCCTTAAACTGTTCTACAGCAAGAGTTAGCACATCTTCATCAAATCTATCACGAGTGGCCAAGAGTCCCCCTAGCTCTCTCCCAATATTTCCATCACCGCCTTCTAAAACTTGAAGGAAAAGTGTGTTTTCAATTTCGTTTAAGTGGCCTCCTTTTTGCAGAACTTCTGACAGTAACCCTCTTATCTGTTCTTCAGAAAACGTCTCTGCGGTTAATGCCTCATTGAATTGTTCAACCCATGACTTTTCTATAAGACCATTCTTAATCAAATCTTCAGGATTCAATACTTTATAATCCACATAGTCAACCGCGCCAGTGGGCCACTCGACGCGGTATTTCAAATTACCATCACCGAAATCAACAATCTGCAAAGGTTTGACATCCGGATTGGCACTCGTAATTTCAAGTGCTGGATGACCATCAACAGTTGTCTCAATCATTGTAGCTCCCTCTGCTGTATAGAATTTCTGTCCTCCAAGGTCCACGTACTCATCACCAAACACATCAGTACTAATATCTGCTTCCATCGGCTTCGGCGCTTTCGGTTTAAATATATACTCGTGCGTTTCAGTGGTGTCTGGTTTGCCAACTTCTATACCACTCTCAACATCAATTTCCTTTACAATAACCTCTTTTATAATTGTGTGATCATCCTTATTTTCTAAAACGTACGCCATTTTACCTGCTTGCCTTATCCGCGTCTCTCCTACAATTTCACCACCCTCTACCTTGACGTACCATTGGTCAATCGCGATTATGTGTGCCTTTCTTCCTGCCCATTCACTTACAGCCTCCGTATCATTCACATCTCCCCCCGGAACATCTTCTATATAACCAAATGCCTCAGGAGTTGCCTTCAGTTGCCGGATTAATGAATGTTCAATGCCCTCACCAGCACGAATCGTTGCGAGCTCAATCGGCACTATCCCTCTTTCAATACTGGTAAGCTCTCCTTCCATTCCTTCATGCCCTTCCATTCCTTCATGTCCTTCCATTCCTTTATGTCCTTCCATCTCAGCGTCCATCTCCTCCATATCACATGTCTCCATATCGTGCATTGCGCTTCCACTCATCAACCCTGCTTCACGCTCTACCGAAACATCTCCAATTACTCCTTCCTCTGGCGCAGCAATAGAAGCTCCTCTCTCCCACCCAAACCACTCGGCACCGAAATGCCGCGCTAGCCAACCGGCGGCACCAAAGCCGGCACCAATGAGCGCACCACGTCCCGCCTGTCTGCGAATGTATGTCTTACGCTCATTTGCAATCCGCGTCTTCCGAAAATCGAGAAACTGACTCAATCGATCCTCAAGTTTTGATGTACCTTCTTCTATACCCATTACTTCAACTTGCAGATGTGCCAATGAGTTAAGTAGTGTGTATTGGTTATACAGGCGGTCCTCAACGGTACCGAAGTTTACCAGTCCCTCATCAAGTTTACGCTGTGTGTACGCGAGGCGTGCTTGAAGCGACGCAAGCATCTCCTCTCGTGTCTGTCCATTTTCTTCCCTGTCCAGTCGAGTTATAAAACGTTCTAATTTCTCTTCGAGCGCCGTCGCATCAACTATATTCTTCACACCCAGGTCTGCAGTGTCTTGTTTTCCACCCCGCGCCGCACGGTCACGTTCTTTCAATGTCTCCAACGCGCGCTTGCGCGCCATAAAATATCCAATCCCAGCAGCAGCAAGTGGGGCTCCTATCATGCCGAGAACGCTCACGGTAACACTCCTCGTAATACCACCGACAAGAACCTGAATACCACGTTCTGTTACTATATCGCCAATCGCACGTTTCAGCACCGAATCCTTAACAATCTTCTGCAACTCTTTCTCAACATCCGGATGAGCACGATGATACTGTTCAAATCGTACACGACTATCAATCTTACTAACCGCAAGCACAGCCGCTCTATCACCACTCTCTGCTTGCTTCATTCCTAACAAATCTTTTTTTGCTTCCTCATATCTGTCTTCCGCTTCACGGTACTGTTTGCGTTCAAGATATAGCCCGCGTGCTCTTCCTTCAAGATCAATTTCGCTTATGGACTTGTCTAAAACTTTTTTATCCGCAGCTTTGTACCTCCACTCTTCAGGGATTTTACTGAACGCTGTTGCCGCATCATTAAACTCCGCAACTATCTTGCGCATCTCAGGTACTCGATTCATCGCCTCAAACTCTGGACCCGAAGCGTAAATCATCTCAAGCGTTCCGTCCTCCCCCACTTTCACGTCCGGACCATTTTTTGTTCCACTTACAAGATTTTCTAATGTTTTACCGTGCAGCTCCATGTCGCCCCCCATAATTTCCTTTGCCGTTGCTTTCTCCAACTTCGCTATCTGGTACTGTTTACTAATACCCTGCCACACTTTTCCAAAAAACTTCGCTTCGGCAGTTCGTTTTCCATACTTTACTTGCGCCTCGTCCTGAATTCTACCGAGCGTTAACTGCTGCAAGTGTTCTAAAACCAAAAGCCGCTGCCCTTCCGACAGCAGTCTATACCCCTCAATGCTCTCAAGCTCTTCTTGAGAAATACCAAAATCCTCAAAGGTTCGCGCTTCACTCTTTTTTTCTATTTTTTTCTCTGGTATCTGTTCTTGTTCAGGCGCTTTTTCCGTCTCACCATGCCCTGTAAATTTTTCTACCATACTATTTTTATACTATAGATTCCGTTGCTTGTCAAAATAGTACTTTATTGACCAGCTTATCAGCCGCATGATTTTGCTCGCGCGGAATTGAACTAATTGTAATATTATCAAAGTCCTGCAATAGATTCCAGAGATCTACAAAAAGCACTTTAAGCTGTTCATTCTTCACCTTATATTTCCCATTTATCTGCTTTGTAACAAGCTCACTATCAGTCTTCAGCTCAACGTGTGCTTTCCGCGCATCGTCTTTACCAAGTAATTGTTTGAGCTTTTGCAGTGCAAACAGAACCGCACGATACTCGGCAACATTATTCGTTGTTCTCCCAATCGCCTGATGGTATTCCTTAATATCACCACTAATATCAATCACCACACCAATTGCCGCAAGTCCCGGATTCCCTTTTGCTCCGCCATCGGTATGAATAACGACTTTTTGTACCATACATTCATCATATCATTACCCAACCAAGTGCACCACTTACAAAATATTATCTCTATTTATAGTTGTTTCCATGGCAGTTTTTCCGATGTTTTGATTGAAAACCCTGCTGCCGACTCATGACCACCCCCACCGTAGCGTGCCGCCAGCTCAGCAACATTGACCGTTCCGTTGGAGCGGAGTGAAACAATAATTCTATCACCCTGATGACTCCACACAATTCCTATGGGCGGTCGTTTTTCTGCAAGTAGGTGCCCAATACGTGATTTTGTATGAAATAACATTGAGTTCACTGCTAACGTATCGTACCCCTCAAACACCACACGCTGGGCCTTGCTTACCAAGAAATCAATCAGCTTCTGTTCATACTGGAGAATATTCCTCCCTTGCGCAACGTACTCTTTTTTCTTCTTTGATTTCTCTAAACCACTGGCTATTCTGCTCCATAGAGAAAAATCATGGTCCGTGGTTCTTAAAAACGCACTAATCTCCATACTAAACGGGAGTTTAAATCTCCAGAGATCTCTGTCTTCAACATACTGCAGTAGTTTTGGTACCGATTTTTTCGGATGGAAATACTTCCAGGTAAGCACTGCACCGGAGTTGGTAAACGTATCATCGAGTACCCAATCAGACGCCTCTTTAATATCTTCTCGAGCACTTATGTGATGGTCAATGACTATCACCCGTCTATTTCGTTTTACGAGTCGCCGCAGTACCGGTGCCGTATAGCAAAAATCGAGTGAATAGATTTCTTTACCACTAAGTCCACGGGGCAGTGGTACATCATGTTCAATGGGAATGTACTCAGCTTTACTTCCAAGCTTTTTCCATGCTGCCCACGCGGCTCCAAAACCGTCGGAGCAGTCATTGTGATATAAAACAATGATATTTTTCATAGCTTGTTATAGTGTAACGCATCAAGACCCGGTAATGTTTCGCCTGCCAAAAGTTTAAGCATTGCTCCGCCTCCGGTAGACAAAAATACATTTTTGTTCATGGCAGCTAGTGACTGATAATCAGTAACCAGATTAATGGAAGCAAGTGTTTCCCCGCCACCAACAACGGTTCGAGCTTCCTTGTTTTCCAAAATGGACTCCCACATCGCCCGCGTACCTCCCGCAAACCTATCTTTCTCAAACATGCCCATAGGGCCGCTCCATACAATTGTTTTTGCAGTACGCAGTACTTCTTGATACCGCACAATGGTCTGCTTGCCAATATCACGATATGCACCATCCTCTATCTCAAAATCATCAGGCGCGATAAGTTTCTCCGCATCAATAAACGGCTGTACAGCATCAAGCGCCTCTTCATCAATCAACGAACTGCCTACTTCACCACCACGCGCAACGTGTACCGTGTTCGCCGGCCCACCGCCGAGCAGAAACCAGTCTACCATCTCCCACAAATGTTCGATGACACCCAATTTGTCAGAAATTTTAGCACCTCCAATCAAAACTACGAAAGGATGGCGAGGTTTTTTGGTTACCTCCGTTATATGCTGCAGCTCGTCTCTGAGCAACAGTCCTCCGTATGACGGGATATACTTCGTAATCCCCACTATCGATGCATGCGCACGGTGCGATACTGAAAATGCATCATTAACATAAAAATCCCCGAAAGAAGCTAACTGTTTACTGAAATGAACATCATTTTCTTGCTCCTCTCTATGTAAACGAAGGTTATCAAGTAGTACTACTTTTTTATCACCCCTATCAGAAAATTGAGCATGAGAAGCAAAAGCAACAGAAACGCCGAGCTCTTGTGAGAGAATGCTGGAAAATGGTTTAAGCGAAGGAGAATCTTCACTAAATCTGCCGCGGTGACTCATAATAACCACACGCATGTCATGCTCTAACAAAAATCGTAGTGTTGGTAATACTTGCTGAAGCCGGAACGAATTCTGCTCATTTCCTTCAGTCTCATTAAGGTCTATACGGACAATGCACGTCTTACCGCGAAATGAGCTATTATAAACTTCATCAATGTAACGAATCATTGTTCTTTTATTATATGGCAACTGAACAAAATGAAAAACACCATCTCATGACGGTGTTTTTATTATTATCTCCACGTTTGAAAACTTTTGTAGACCGGCATAACCTACTGTCCCACACATAATGCAGTATCATTGGTCTCACACGCTTTCACTTCTCAGTTCGGAATGGAATGAGGTGGTTCACATGCAAGTAAAACACCGGCACACAAAAATTTTCAAACAGAACAATTTGGTAATGTTCCCGTTTTGTCAGTGAAGAAAATATATGAAATCGGTTTTTCGAGACAGAAATTATAAAAGCATAAAGTATTAGTACTCCTCGGCTTGATGTTCTGCGGCGTCTGCTTCCGGCACAGTATTCCCGAAGGAACACTGATTCTTCCACAAACAGTACAGAGACATCGACACTCCTTGCGGAGCTTACACCTAGAGCCTATCAACCTGGTAGTCTTCCAGGACTTTAAAAATATCTAATCTTGGGATGGGCTTCGTGCTTAGATGCTTTCAGCGCTTATCCCTGCCAAACATAGCTACCCGACGATTCACCTGGTGGCAAAGCCGGTACACTAGAGGTTTGTCCAACCCGGTCCTCTCGTACTAGGGTTAGCTTCCCTCAGATATTCAACGCCGACAGCGGATAGGGACCAACCTGTCTCACGCATAATTATTTTTCTACTGTTACCAGTAGGATCGGACTATACCATCACCCCGACGTTACGTCGGGGGACTAGCGTATTAACTACGTAATAACTTACGTAATTCCATTACATACACGTAATGAGTCTCTACGGGGTTAACCGAGCACATAAAACGTTATTTATGCGCTTTGGCAACTTCCCTCGGTATTGTCCTATAAAGCAGGTTGCACTTATATAGGAT
>DRGK01000005.1 GCA_011050075.1 Candidatus Jorgensenbacteria bacterium | reverse complement strand
TACGCCAGTGAAAAAAATATTTCCATACATTAATGGTCAAATATCAAACATTAAACTTATTCAACTTTTGGCTGTTAACCCAGGACACTCGGGCCAGAAATTTCAGCCGCAGGTTGTGGAGAAGATACGCTCGTTGTTGCGACAGTACCCTGATGCTACAATTGCAAATGAGGAGAAAGATGGAAACAAAGCTTGCATCTTTTCCGAATGCCGCAATTGCAATGGCGAAGCCATTACCATTGAGGTAGATGGTGGCATGAATCCTGATACCGCCGCTCAAGTGATTGAGGCGGGAGCGAAGATTATCGCCGCCGGTTCATACATTTTTGAGAGTGATAACCCCGTTGTGGCGTATCGGGAACTCAAAAACCTAACACCTAACACCTAATCTTAAATGTCTTATTTAAACGACAAAAAATTAGAATCTTTGGAGGCAACAGCGAATCGTATTCGTCGATCGATTATTGAGATGCTCGTAGAAGCCGGCTCGGGACATTCTGCGGGCCCGTTGGGTATGGCGGACATCTTTACCGCGCTCTATTTTCATATTCTCAATCATGATCCTAAGAAACCTGATTTACCGGAACGAGATCGCGTAATTCTCTCTAACGGTCATATCTGTCCGGTGCTATATGCGACACTCGCTCACGCCGGTTACTTTCCTATTTCAGAACTAAAAACACTGCGTGCGTTGGATAGCCGTCTTCAGGGGCACCCGCACCGTGGTACATTGCCGGGTATTGAGACTACCTCGGGGCCGCTCGGTTCGGGTATCTCACAGGCAATTGGTGTGGCACTCGCAGCAAATCTTGATGACCAGAAACATTTTGTGTACTGCCTTACCTCTGACGGTGAGCATCAAGAGGGCAATACATGGGAAGCAATTATGTTTGCCGGGAAGAAACGATATGAACTGCACCGCCTCATTGTTATTGTGGACCGCAACAATATACAGATCGATGGATTTACCGAGGATGTGATGCCATTGGAGCCGTTCATGGCAAAGTACGCAGCGTTCAACTGGCATGTGCAGGAGGTTGATGGGCACAACATTGAAGCGTTCGTGGATGCGGTTACTGAAGCGCAGGCGATCTACGAACAGCCGAGTATCATCATTGCGCACACGATTCCCGGCAAAGGGGTGAGTTTTATGGAACGTGATTACCGCTGGCATGGGAAGCCGCCGAGCAAGGAAGAAGCTGTACGGGCATTGAAAGAACTACGCACGCTCGGGGGCTCTATTGTGTCGGAGCATGAATAAAGTTCATACATTTTAATACATTTAGTATGGGAACTGGCATAATTGAATTAGCGATAGTCGTTTTTATAGCAGCGGTGTTGGGCATCGTTGCAAAATTTTTGCGTCAACCGACCATTCTTGCGTACCTTGCCGCCGGTGCGGTCATTGGTTACTTCGGATTTTTTAATTTTGATGACCGTGAGATATTTCAGATATTCTCTGATCTCGGCATCATGTTTTTACTTTTTCTGGTTGGGCTGGAAATAAACTACACCTCACTGCGGCTTGTTGGTAAAACTTCACTCATTGTCGGTTTAGGTCAGATTCTCTTTACGTCTGTCATTGGGTTCGTACTCGCAACGTTGTTTGGTCTTGCTCCACTTGCAGCGGGGTACATTGCAGTTGCACTCACGTTTTCAAGCACCATTATTGTTATTCAGCTGCTATCAAGCAAAAAAGCACTCAATAGCTTGTATGGAAAGATCAGTATTGGCCTCTTGTTGGTGCAGGACTTTGTAGCCATACTGCTGCTTGTCGTACTCGCCGGCATTGAGGTGGGAGGAGCGTTGGTTCCGATAGATATTGTGTGGGCGATTGTGAAGGGTGTCTTACTCTTTTTCCTCATTATGTTTTTGGGTCGTCGGTTTTTCCCATGGTTATTTCATAAGATTGCGCATTCACAAGAACTGCTGTTCATTTCCAGTTTAGCGTGGTTATTCTTTCTCGTAGCAGCTGTTGAGCGGGTAGGTTTCTCCGTAGAGATAGGCGGATTTCTAGCAGGGCTTGCGCTCGCCAATTCTTCTGAACACTTTGAAATATCCTCGCGTATGCGCTCGCTGCGAGACTTCTTCATTGTCATGTTTTTTGCGATTTTAGGATCGTCGGTGCTGTTGTCTAATTTCACCGGACTGCTTATACCCATTATTGTACTTTCATTGTTTGTGCTCATCGGGAATCCACTCATCGTGATTGCACTCATGGGCTTTTTGGGATATACGAAGCGCATAAGTTTTCTGGCCGGACTAACGGTTGCACAAATTTCAGAGTTTAGTTTGATCATTGCTGCACTCGGTTTTCGTCTCGGTCATATTACGGATGAAACGGTGGCAATTATTACCGCGGTGGGCGTTATTACCATTACCGTTTCCACATACTTTATTATGCACGCTGACAAGCTTTTCAAACTATTTGCGCCGTACCTTACGGTGTTCGAGCGGAAGCATCTACGTCACAAGGATATGTTGGTTGATGATTTGAGTAAACCAATTATTCTTATAGGTTGTCATCGCACCGGAGAGGGCATACTTGCACACGTACCGAAAAAAGATTTACTCATCATTGATTTTGACCCCGATGTTATAGAGCGTTTCAAAAAGCGTGGGTATAACTGTTTATTTGGAGATATTTCTGATTTTGAAATTTTTGAACAGGTTACATTTGGTTCTGCGCGGCTGGTTATTTCCACCAGTCCTCGCTTTGAGGATAATCTCGCTCTTATTAAGGAGGTGCGTTATCTTGCAGATGAAGCCGGTAATCGTACGCTGCGCATTGTTGTGCGTGCCGAGAATGAACAGGAAGCACGCATGCTATACGACGCTAGAGCCGACTATGTGCTCATGCCGCAGTTTATTTCTGGACACTATCTTTCTCAAGTACTGCGCGACGACCCGCAGCTGACCTCTCTACAAAAAATGAAGAAACGGGATATGCAGACTATGGATAAGGAAAGCGCTACATAGATGCACTACTTATCGCTTTCTGGTACACTAAATGAAAGGTCATATATAAAAAATTGTAAAAGATGAAAAGTAAAACAAGCACAGTATTACTCGTAATTGTTATCGTGCTCGTGGTGCTCGTGGCGGCACTGGCAGGGTGGAAGATGTTTTTTGCTGCTCCAGTATACCACGCGGTTTATCTCACGACCGGCGATTTATACTTTGGTACGTTAGTACAGTTTCCAGCATTCGGATTGAAACAGGTATACACCATTCAGGTGAATCCACAGAACGAGGAAACACCGCTATCCATCCAGCGTTTTCGTAATGTGTTTTGGGGTCCCGATGACTTTTTACACTTGAATCGTGATCAAGTGGTGTGGAGTACCAAACTTGTTTCAACAGGCCAGCTTGCGCAGCTCATTTCTCAGAACCCGGATCTCATTCCAACACAGCAGGGTAGCGCGCCGCTGCCGCCAATAGATTCTGAGTAATCGTACGAGATGTATCTACGTATGTGCACCCACCCCTCTAGAGGGGTGGGTTTGGTATGATATAACTATGAGACGTTATGTTGGTGATCACGCCCTGTATAATTCGGGGAATATTATGGGGCAAGTGGCGTTGCCCTTTGTGCTCTTGGTGGGGGGTATTATTATACAGATAGTGATAGCAGGTTCTTTTATTTCTTTTTTTGTAAATGCTGCTTCATTGGGAGAACGACTGTCAGTACGTGCGCTCGCGGCGGCTAATACAGGTGTGTACGATGCTATTAAGCGTGTTGCCGAGGATAAGGAGTTTGCAGCAACGAATCAGGAGTATAGTATTACGGTTGGCAGCGATTCCGTTACTGTTTCAGTTTCGCGTACTGTGGACAATACTAATAATATCTACCTCTATACTGTTTCATCGGAGGCTACCGCACAAAGTCGTAGGCGTAAAATAGTGGCAGAGTTTGTAGTTAATCAAACAACGGGCGCAGTAGCACTCAGCTCTGTGAGTGAACAGGTGCTGCAGTAAGTATTACCATGTCAACTCATTCAACTATTGTTTCTATAAAAAACTTTTTTGAAAAACTTGCCTCACGTCCTTATGTGGGCGGGCTTCAGATTACCGATGCATCGTTACAGTATGTAATTCTCAAACGTGGAATGCCGGTACAGAAATTTTCAGTCCGATTAACACTGGGTGTCGTTCAGGGAGGAAAGGTACAGAATGCAAAACAGTTTGTGCAGGCATTGGTACAGCTACATAGTTCTATTACACCGAACAATGTTAGGGAACGCGTCAGAATTATCGCGACGTTGCCATCCGCGGTAACATACACTCAAAACTTCACTATTCCCAATGTTGGTGAGAATCGTCTTAAAGAAACAGCGAAGCTTAATTTGCAGATGATATCACCCATTGTCGCCGAACAGGCATATATGAGTTGGCAGATCATTACCGAAACAGAAGACACGTACGAGCTGCTTGGCGCATTTGCTGAGAGGCAGGTTGTTGATCAGTACCGCACCCTTCTGGAAGAAGCAAATTTTCATCCAATTGTGTTTGAGTTTCCGTCACTTGCGCTCTCTTGGGCAATCAACCGTACACTTGGTATCCGACCTAACTCTTCTTTGGTGCTGAACGTCTCGAGTGACGGTCTTGATATTTTTCTTCTCAAGAATGGATCAATCTATTTTGATTATTTCCGTTCGTGGCAATCAATTCAGGGGTCTGACCAGCAGATTAGTCGAGATATGTTTAGTCGGGTGGTTATTAATGAGGTGCAGAAAGTAGCAAACTTTACCGCAAGTCGTTTTGGAGAACCACTCCGGAATGTATTATTGATAGCACCGGGACTGGAACAACAGGTAAAGCAGGTAATTGAGCAGAATTTTGGCATACAGGCAACACCGCTATCAGCACCATACGATAAACTTTCTTCCTCATGGTACACAGCTGTCGGTTCCGCTATACGAGGGAGTTGGGATAGGAGCACGGACCGGTTTGTGAGTATTGGTGTAACTCGGGTGCAGGAGGCATTTCATCAGGAACAGATCATTGGTTTTATTCGGCTCTGGCGTAATATTTTTGTCGTTACCCTTGGTGGATTTCTCGTATTTTTTGGAGGCGCGTCGATACTACTTGAGATACAGCCACGACTTCTTCAAGAGCGATTGAGTGCGTTTAATGTGACCGCTCAACAGATTGAGCTTAAGGAACTGCAAGAATATGTGGAAGAGTTTAATCATTTGGTGGCGTCTGTGAGTACTGCGCGAGGCCAGTCGAGCGTGATATTTTCATTACTTGAGGATGTGCAGGCATTGGGCAGTGCACATCGAGTGACCATAGATAGCATTTCAATACCATCTATTGATGGGGTTATTCAGCTCACACTTCGTGCACCGAGTCATGCTACCGTTATTAAGTTCAAAAACACACTCGTTGCGGATGTACGTTTTTCTAGTGTAAATTTACCACTTTCCCAGATTTCAACTATTGATGGACGGTTCGTAGCGTTTAAGTTGTCTTTCACATACATTCCGGAAAATTCCGACGGCTAGGTTGTAATAAAAGCATCTTCAATACTTTGGAACACTTCTTCAAGAGGGGAGTTGTCTTTCTCGCGTACGGTGCGCAGCACGAATCGTTCGGCTCTACCTCGTTCTTCAGGCGCTCTAACCCCAATTCGTCCTCGCCAGAACATCTTGGTTCCAAGATGTTTTATGATTGACGTAACACCTTTGTGTCCTGCTGCCCCTCGGTTAAATGAGAGTTTATAGGAACCAAGCGTAATATCAGAGTCATCGTGCAGTATCAATAACTGTTCTGGAACTACGTCATATTCTTTGAGCAGTTTTTTAATACATACTCCCGACAAGTTCATATTACATGTGCTTATGGCGAGTGCATATGTACTTGGGAAATCCTCTCTTTTTCTGAGATAGGTGAGACATAAGATGCCCACGTTGTGGTACGTATGAGCGTACTTGGGCTCGGGGTTACCGATACCAACGATGAGTCGTACGTCTGTAATGTTGCGTTTTATCCACATGATGTGTAGAATTATCCCATACATTACGCCAATGAGAAAGATTTTTTGGTCGTTTTTTGAAGTTTTTGAAACCGTTGCTATCGCGATAGTAGCGGTTGTGCTCATTCGGACTTTTATTGCACAACCGTTTCTTGTGAGTGGTGCGAGTATGGAACCTTCTTTTTATAATGGAGACTACCTGCTTGTCGACGAGCTTGCATACCGGTTTCGTGAGCCCGAGCGTGGCGAGGTAATTGTATTTCGTAACCCAATTGACGGGAGTGCATACTATATCAAACGTATCATAGGCATGCCGGGTGAACGCATTGTTTTGGAGAATGGAACAATAACGGTATATCGTGGTGATGTTATGCAGACGCTCGATGAATTGTATATCACCGACAGCATTCCGCGTGGCCAGTATGAAACAACGTTGCAGAAAGAAGAGTACTACGTACTTGGAGATAACCGTGGTTTTAGTTTTGATTCACGTAACTGGGGTCCGCTGCCCGAAGATCGTATTGTCGGTCTTGTTCGCTTACGTCTCTGGCCTGTAAATTCTGCGAAGGCCATCACGGCGCCTGCGTATTAATAATCAATACGTACATACATGCCTAAGCATATAAAGAAAAAATCAATATCTCATAAGCCACGCATGAAACGGACTAAAAAATCTTTCAGTACCGTTGCAGATGTGCGTGACATACTCCCGAAAGATGAAGTGTGGTGGGATATGGTGCGCAATACCGGTGAGAAGGTCAGTACATTACATAACTTTCATTTCATTGAGACGCCCATCGTTGAACAAGCCGAGCTCTTTGAAGCGGGGTTTGGTAAGGGAAGTTTTGCAGCGGAAAATGATTTATGCACCTTTACTATTGGTCGTGGTCAACGGCTAACTTTGCGTGCCGATGGTGCGATACCGGTTGTGCGTAGCTACATTGAGCATCATCTTGGCTACTTTTCTTCACCGTTGCGCGTTTACTATCACGGTCCCGTATTTCGTCGCAAGGGAAATAAGATACAGCAGTCTAACCAATGGGGATTTATCATTATTGGAGATGGTGATTCGGTATATGATGTTTCAATTATGCTAACGCTTCTCGATTTTCTCCGCACGCTTGGATTCAAAGATCCTGTAGTGAAAGTAAATGCAGCAGGGTGTAAAGTATGCCGTTCAACGTATCGTCAGAAATTAAAACAGTACTACCGTTATCGAAGGCGTAGTTTATGCGAAGCGTGTACGTACCGCTATGAGCATGACCCCATTAGATTGTTCGTATGCGAACGTGAAGTTTGCGGGAAAATACGCGCTGACACGCCAATCATTTTAGACTACCTGTGTCAAAGTTGTAATGGGCACTTTCAGAATGTGCTTGAACTGATTGAGGACAATGAAATTAACTATGTGCCCGATCCATATTTAGTGGGTGATGTAGGATACTACAGTAAAATCATATTTGAGGTCTATGCACACGCCGATGCGTCAAAGCCGTTCGCACGTGGAGGGAGGTATGATTACCTTGCTGAACAGCTCGGTGGACGACAACTCCAGTCTGTGGGAGGTGTACTGTATCTTGATGCGGTGGTGGATGCATTACGAGAACGTGAGGAAAAACTAAATCAGGATGAGAAACCAAGAGTGTTCTTTGTTGCCATTGGGGAACGTGCAAAGAAATCTAGCCTGTCGCTCATGAATGACCTGCGGCAACATGGATTTGTGGTACTTGAAGCCTTGGGGCGCAAGTCTCTACAGGCGCAGTTGAAAGCAGCGGAGAAAAGTGGTGTATCGGTTACACTCATTTATGGTCAGCGCGAAGTATATGAGGGTGCGGTCATGGTGCGCGAGATGGATTCTGGTACGCAGGAGAGCGTGTTGGTGAATATGCTGATTAGTACTGTACGCAAGAAAATAAAATAGCGGGTTGACTACGTATTAATAAGCGGGTACTCTATTGGCTAATCTCTAATTTTTTATGACTAACATATGTCTATTGGTGTAAAAAAACGGATAGGAGAGAGTTTTAATGCAGTCCTGTACCGCTTTAACAAAAAGTTGAGGCGGGGTGGTATTTTGAGAGAAGCAAGGAAACGCCGGTTTCATAAACGTTCGCAGAGTAAAGTGAAGCGCCGCGAATCAGCATTGCACCGTGAACAAAAAACAGAGGAGTTTAAGCAAGCCAGACGCTATGGGCAGTCCAGAAATACGCGTCGAGGTCGCTAACGCTCAGGCATTCCATATTTCTGAAGACGCTATACATGAAGCGCTCCGCACAGCGCTTCGTTTGATAAAGAAAACAAACGTTTCAGTTGAGGTCATCTTAGTCGATGACAGTACGATGTGTGAGATTAATCGTACGTCGCGCGGCAAGAATGAATCAACCAACGTGTTAAGCTTCTCTGAACCGGAAGAGTTGCCTCGTATTCCCGGTGAACCCAGGTCACTTGGTGAAATATACCTTGCGCCGGTAACTATTGAACAACGTGGAGAAAATATTTTATTTCTCGCGGTTCACGGTTTACTGCACCTGCTTGGGTACACACATAAAAGTAAACGTGATACCATTGAAATGGAACGTACTGAACAAGAGATATGGCAGAAATTATTACAGGGCTAGATATTGGATCTTCTTCCATTAAAGGTGTCGTGGTAACGCGTAAAAAAGACGGCGCGTATTCTGTTTTATCGGTGTTTCAGCACCCATCTGCGGGGTTTCGTAAGGGGATTCTTGTTGATATTGAAGAAGCATTGAAAACCTTGCGTAGTGTGGTGATGGATCTGGAGAAAGTCTCTCGCCGAGCGGCTCAACATATTTTTGTAAATATAAACGGTCAGCATATTCATTCTCGTCGGTCACGCGGCATTGTAGCGGTATCTCGTGCCGATCAAGAAATACAGGAAGATGATGTTGATAGGGTAAAACAAGCGTCACAGGCGGTAAAGTTGTTGCCTAATTATACGGTTTTACATAACATCATTGCGGAATACTTCGTTGATGATGTGGGTGACATCCGTGATCCGATAGGTATGACGGGGAGTCGTCTGGAGGTAGATACGCTGATTATTGAATCATTTGCGCCGCACATTACTGCCCTTGTGCGTCTTATTGAGAAAGCGGGCGGCAGCGTTTCAGGTCTCATTTTTAGTCCATTTGCAGCGAGTGAAGCGGTACTCTCAAAGCGTCAAAAAGAATTGGGTGTTCTGTTAATTGATCTTGGTTTCAGTACAACGTCGTGTATTGTATATGAGGAAGGTAAGGCAGTTCACGCAAAGACCGTACCGGTTGGTTCCGGCCACGTTACCAATGACATTGCTATTGGGCTTAAGGTGTCCGTTGATGTCGCAGAGAAGCTTAAACTGCGGCACGGCTTTGCGGTTTCAAAAGAAGTGAATCGGCGTGAGCGGATTCGTCTTGCAGACATTGATTCGTCTGCGCGTGACCAAAAGGAAATATCACAGCGTTTCCTGTCTGAGATTATGGAGATACGACTTGAAGAAATATTTGACCTCGTTAATAATGAACTGAGAGACCTTGGAAAGCTGCAGTTGCCGGCGGG
>DRGK01000004.1 GCA_011050075.1 Candidatus Jorgensenbacteria bacterium | reverse complement strand
CTGCGCCAACGCCGTCTGACTTCCAGACCTGTCCGCTTGAGCCTGCGACAGTAATGAAGTTAGCGCCATACTGAACCTTGGTGGCGGTTAACGTACCGTCAGCTAAGTCGGTCAAGTCAGCGTCATATGCCTGAACGTTTGTACCAATCACCAGTCCAAGCGATGTTCTTGCAGTAGAAGCAGTCAAGTTGGTGGCTGTTCCTGTCCAGTAGATGTCTGTGTTTGTGTCAACATCCACATTGGCCCAAGTGGTTCCATTACATTTGAAAAGACTATTAGTGCCGCTGTCAAAATATACAGCGCCCTTACTATTAGTATCGCAGGTTATAGGAGCAGTGGCCTGAGGAACAAAGTTAATGGACTCAAGTTGTTGCGCTCGAACTATAAAAATTAAGCTAGCCGACATTAAAACCGCAACGACAATCGAGGTAATAATAATTGCTTTGCTCCTTTTAAACATTTCCTTTTAACAAGCTTGGTTTTTCCTGTCGTCTACTGGCTAGCTCCTGATTTCTCTAAACACTGCTCTTTCTTTAGTTCGTTAACTACCTTCTCGCACAAGCTCGGATCCTGATTGCTAATCGCGTTGTAAACAAGAACCTGATCTTTACAATCGGAACGGTAAAACCCGTCAAGTTTATTACAAATCGTCTGATCGTTCTTTGCTTGGGCTTGCTGTGTAATAAAACTTACTTCACACAGCATTCGATTATCCTCATTCTCAAGCTTTTTACAAACGGAGATATCGTTCTGATTTATGGCTTCGTGAGTTACTGCTAACATATCTTCTACTACTTGTCCCTGTTGCTCAGGCGTTCCTTCCTCCACATCTAGCAAGCTTCCCATAGCCCCTTTATCGTACACCAGCCACAAAACCACTACTCCTACTACAATAACAATCGCCACAATAAGGACTATATTTTTGATATTTTTATTCTCTGTCTCCATGTTTTTATTATAACATATCACACCTTTCTATATCATTTATTATACCATAATAAATAAAGTCCTCTGTAAACTATAGAAACCTCACCCAATAATCCAGTCGTATGCTGTCCAAGAACGGTGAGGTGTGTGGTCCTCCATTAGGAATAAATTCAGCACGCCAGAGGAGCTGACGCCCATCTTTTTGTGGAAACTCAAACATCTCACCTAATTCTACCTGGAACCAGTCCTCGCCGTTATTTGAGAGATAAAATTCAACTCGAGTACCTCTGTCCGAAAAATCATGGCCGGATATAGCGGCTCGCCTTACTTCTGCCGAATAGTTATTAATATTGACTGAAACTATCTCAAACGTCTCCGATTTATCAAATCCTTTGTCAGTAAATTCCCAGAACTCCTCTTCACTTGAAAGAGTCATAATTTTTGCGTTCAGCGTATTTACGTTTTTGTTGAGATAGAATGAGGCACTTTTTACTGGCGTAATAAAAAGCGACTTGGTCAGATCAAATACACCGACAATCTCATCAGTGCCGTTTTGGAAAAGTTTTATGAATTTCGGATTATTCTCGGTCATACTAAACACGTACCACGCGGTGTCTTCCCCCGAACCGCTCTTTACCACTACCGGCTGAAAACCTCTTCTCATCACTCTAATACCAAAGAAACGGGATATGTCCACGGGTTCCTTTCCTTTACGAATATGATACGCCATTCCCTCATAGGCGCCATAGACAACGAGAAAGTTCTCATCACTCCCGCCAAATCCAATCTTTCCTTCATACTTGGAGCGAAAAGGCGCATCCTCTTCAAATATTTCTTCAAACTGCCTTCCGTTAAAATAAAACGCTCTGCCGATAAATGTATTATCTTTCTGCTCTACTGTTCCTATAAGCCATACTGTGTCAAGCGCACCTATAGATACATCTACCAAGCTTTCTACTCGCACACTCTTAGGCAATGCCACGTTATATGCATCAAGAGAAAGGTTCAGCTCTTTCTGCACCAAGCACGAATTGTTAAGGCAACGAGCATCGCTTCCGTCTTCCCTCCGCTCAACAAATCTATCAATACCATAAGGTAATTCAGTAGACTCAATTTTTTGCCACTCAAATTCCGGAGGAAAGGTAAACACGGTAGTAACACGATTTTGGTAAAGGGTAGTCGAATTCTTGTTTAGCCACCCGTCACCAGAAAAAAGGTCTGTAAAACTTGAAGCGACTAAAGGTTCGCCATCTCTAACGAATTCTTCTCTCTCCGTCTCCTGCTCAGGAGGAATTTTAAAAACAACTTGATTGGCTAAACGATCAAGTAATTCGAGAACTCTGTCTGCAACCCATCCTCCAGCAAAAAGGAGTGTTAATGCGAGTAAAATTACGCCAAAAATAACGCCTGCTCTTGCAAGAATTTTATCAGATAGACGAGTAACCTTTCCTAATCTCTTAACAAACTCTTGTGAAGATTTCCTAATTCTTTTTAAAACCTGTCTCACACCACATCTTTATTACTTAATAATAAGATTCGTCCACTCACTCTGGTCTGACGCCAACGTAGGCCACGCTCTCCAGTCAAACCGCTTGCCAATGAGACGGTAGGAAAATTCAGTCGCTTTGTCACCTCGGAAAATTAGCTTATTGCCTTCAATAACATAATAAATATTCGCCAGCTGACCGTACGGCGTAACGAGAACATCAACATTTTCTTTTGAAAAATCAATTGTCTTATACCATACCCATAAGTCCGAACCCTTCTTTACCTTATTAAAATCAATTACGTAACTATTACCGCTATCACCTACTGCAAGTCGGCCCTTGCCGATATATTCCTCTTTTACACCTCCGACAATTGACGCAACATACGTTGCATATTTTGTACCCCCGATATTATATAGCGGGTCTATGGTGGTTACGGAAATTTTATTCACAGCAGTGATATTTTGACTATTCATATTGAGGTTGGTCATAGCTCCACCACCAAGCGACCAGTTGCCGGAAAAAGTTGAAGTAGCCGATACTCTCAAATCACCAATAACTTCAAGTTTATAACTTGGACCCGCCGTCCCGATGCCGACGTTTCCTGTATCTTCAATTCTCATTAATTCAGTTCCACCACCAAATGTAGAATGATGTGATTGAAAAATTATAGAAGCAGATTCACTATTGTCTGCATCAGCTATCAAGTATAAATTAGCTCTTCCTATCACTCCAAGATTAGTGTTATCTCTTTCCCATCTTATTGTTGATTGGAGACCATCCCCACTATCAAATTGAATTTCATTTGCTTTACTAATCCCATAATTTTGTCTCTGAAATTCAATAATATTATTAGTTGTTGCTTCTCCTAATAATATATTCCCAACAACTTCTAATTTCTCACTTGGACTCACCGTCCCGATGCCGACATCTCCGGAAAAGTATCCACCTCCATATACAGAGAGCGACTGAGGAAGTCCGTCCTCCGAAGATGTAGCTACGCCCAAACTCGCCGGAAAAGCAAAATTACCCTCGCCCTGCAACCTGCCAAAAACCTCAGAAGAAACATTGGCTGCTGAAAGAGAGCCTGAAAGCGAACCAACAAACGAGCCGCTAGCTTCAACATTCCCGCTCACCCCAATGTTCCCAAATACGTATAGCATTTCGGAAGGAGTGGTTGTTGCAATGCCAACATAGCCGTTTGGACTGAAAATAATGTGCTGATTTGATCCGCCAAGCGTCTTAAACAGCAGCTGTGACTCTGTTGAGTAGACCGTGGTGGTAGCAATACCCAAGGCGCGGGTGGAGCTGGCAACTAAAATCCCGTTGCCGCCGGGAGGGTTTTGGGAAGGACCAATAAACGCATAAACATAGCTAAAAACACCAAACAGCACAACAATGGCGATTACGTAAACAAGAGTGCTTTTTTTTGCTTTCATAACCTAAGGCATTACAATCAACTTTCCCTCTATGACTTTATTTCCAGGACAATAATCACGACACATAAAATTATATGTACCGCTCGTTTTTACGCCAAAACTAATCTGTTTGGTCTCGCCTTTTTTAACGAACTGATACAGACTCTTATATGGCATATTGAAATCAAAGTCACCGTCAACAGCCGTGAGATTTATCTGAATAAGATTACCTTTTTTAACGGTGAGGGTTGATGGTTCATACCCGTCCTTACTAACCTTTATATTGAAAATTCCGAGTGTTTCATCAGTACCAGGCGCAGCTGGAACTTCAGTTTCAGGTTCGTCCAATTGCGCATCCTTAGGAACATCGGAAGTATAAGTTGGTGGGAGAACTTCAACATCTTCCTCATCTCCTTCTTGCGTCACATCAGCTGGTATTCTAGAAAATATCCCATCCCGCTCACCAAAATCAAGCACGCCGAAAATAATAATTTCGGCAACAATAAACACCGCCAACGCTACGAGAATGATCGCCTGCTTGTGCTTCTTCACGTATTTCATTGTATACATATATTATAGCAAACCACGCATGAATGAGGACTCGCATAATTACCCACTACGTTATCCCATCAATACAACAAACATCTCTTATACTTACAACAAACATCACCTTCCTCAACTTGTTGCATATGCAACAAATTGAGGATACTCCCTACTCCAACCCTAATTTGAAATACCAGTCCGCTGCGCCGGAAGTGTAACTCCCGGAAAACGAGCAGATGCCGTCGCACGACGCGTTCCGCCCCTGCCCGTACCCCTTCCCCGCCACGCCGCCATCGTACGCAGACCCACCCAAGATAATCGCGTTCTTCCAATCGTTCCTGAACATGCCTCTATTCCCGTTTGAACCGGATGCCGCTATATCTAATACGAGCCAGTATATGTTTCCCGAAGTAACCGAAACTTGATTAGTGAATGAGAGACGCTCCCTGTTTGTCTAAGAGTAAGGCGATTAGCTACAAACAGCAGTACTTTAGTATAATCTCCTCGTTTCCGTCTAAGTTTTTTATACCAGACAAATTTACTTCTTCCAGTCCTCTAAAATTATCTTCTTTCCCGATTGACGAACGACGATTTTTTGTCGTTCTCTCCATTTTAATTTATGCAAAATCTCAATCGGCAAGGTTAGACCCATGCTTCTGCCTCCACCCATTCTTGTAAGTTTTCTTATATTTTTTTCACTTAATTTTCTTCGTGCCATGCTTTCATTATATACTTTGCTACTGAATTAATTCATGAATTAATTCAGTAGCAAAAAAATATCCAATTGGGCTCCGCGTCGTGGACGACATTAGAACCTGTTTAGTGAAAAATTATGGCTTTATATCCCACACATTATAGAGAATCTTGAATAGACCGTTAAGATATTCTTCCAGCTTAAAAAAATCAATTTCTGGAACAATCTCAAGTCTTTTATCTGGCTTCAATGTTTTCATAGAATAAGTATAAAAAGCGAACACTCCATCACTACCCACTGAAGAATACTCGTGGCCCCCCCTTACAGGATCATACCCATGGGCTCCAATTTTATTCCGAAACCCTGCAAATCTTATTGTCCAACTTCGATAACGTTGTCTATGATTTGATAATTCTTGTGTAAGTTCTTTTGATGGACACTCTGTGATTTCACATAAACGTTTTGCTGCCTTAAGAGCAGCAGTTCCAAAAAAATACATGGCTATACAAAAGCAAATGTAATTATCGGTCTTTTGTGATTCTACAGGGTCATCATCGACAACAAGATACTCATTGAAGTGTTTTCTAAAAGTTTTCATTTGAATCGCTGCTCTTCGAAAGTTAGCCCTCACTACCTCTGTAAGGTGAATGCGTGGAATCCAATCTTTTGCTGGTTTTGTAGGAAAGCTTTTTAGTCCGATAGATAGATCTAAAGATCCAGGAATATCTTTTTTGAGACACTCGTCACGTTCGTGTAAAAGAGTCACGTAGTGTTTTTCATCCATACCAAAACAATAGTGCCGCATAACAGCACTGTAAAGCGAAAATCATAGCTCCCCACCGTGGACGACGTTAGAACCATTTTACAGAGGCAAAATGGATATATCTATATACCAGACCTATCTACACAACGGTAGATTGGTTTATTGAATAAACGCGCCTTGGACTGTCTCTGATATCTTTTGACGCCACTCTTTTTCAGAACTTGTGCTTAGTGCTAAATCAGATAGATGAACAAAAAGCGTTTTAATGTCAGCAGCTTTCGGTCTTTTCTTTGATTGATATGCATTTTTAAGTAGTGTTTTAAGGTCGTCTAGGCTTAGCGGTATAATTTTTGCTTTCCCCCCATAATGCTCGATGTTTATTCGATATAATGCATAATAATGCGCCACCGCCGCATCGTTTAGCTTTGGAGCAATAAAAATCCCAAAAACAACATCTTTCTGTGTCTCTTTTCTATAATTCCCATAATGCCTAGCCACCGGCTCACCTTCCATTTCATATTGTTTCTGACCAGACGAAAGCGTTACTTCTACGATTGTGTCAAAATCTTTGTATTTACACACAATGTCTGGAGTATTTGCTGGAGCCGTATACAGAGGAACTCCGTCGTCATCAACTTTGAAATTTCCTTGTATATCTCCATCGTCTAGCATTGAAAAAGCACGCCACACGTTCCACTCGAAAAATAGAGATGGGTCAACAGCCTCTCTGTTTGTAATACTTGAAAAGACCTCATCAACATCATCAAAATCTTCATAGTCTTTAAGTTTGCTTTGTTCATTTTCAACAAGCTCGGTCAGACTTTTTTGCAAAATACTTTTATAAATATCTTTTAGTTCTTCAGTCGTTTTAATTTCTAGCTCTCCAGTGTTAAATTCATTGCTCTTCCGCAGTATTTTTGAAATAATACGTTCCTTGTCATCAACAAAGAGTTTCGGTTCCGTTGCAGCAAAGAGTTGGGTCTTATAGTCATCTTCATTTTTATACTTAAAAATATCTCGCGGGGTATTTTCCAAGATAAACTCTACGTCTTTTTTACGCTCTTCTAGCACATAAACCTTAGAGCTTCTTGGGTTCATAGAGAACAAACCCGTCATTCGGAGATAGCGAATAGATGCATCTGAATAATCAAGATGATTGCTCTTCTTGGCTCTGATAAACTTTCCCAGCGACTGCTTCTTGTTTTGTCTTATAAAGATTTCCCCGCCTTTTATTTTTTCTGCAAATAACCTAGATAATTCTTTTTCAAATTCTTCTGCGATAAATTGTTTGTAACTCACCTTACGTTTTCGAAGACCAGACTTTTCTTTTCTAAAATCAAGTATTCTAGATTTTACATCATCATATTTTTTATAGCTTGTAAGTCCTATTACAAACAAACCTATTTCGTGTTTACTCAAACCGCCTAGTTCGTATACAAGTCTCATCAACTCCAAATAAGGCTTCACTCTAAATGCGTCGTTTTTATCTGTGTGATATGGCGAATGAAGCTGAAATTTAATCAATTGTCTCAAAAACACTTCTTCCGATCTTTTTCCCGTCAAAAACAACTTACCTGCATTGGTTAGCTTGATAACAGGAGAAAGGTCTACAAAACCAAGCGCCTTAGGGGCTCTGTTTATTCGGTCCCTTGCCTTAAAGGCAAGGTCTCCAGTTGTAGAGCCTTTGAAAAAATCCTGCTTCGACAAGTGGAGATAGAAATCTTTTTGGGTCTTTTCGTTCCATTTCTCGCCTTCAAAGTTTTCTACCAGCGTGCGTATCTCATTGATAAGCTTATCAGGAGACCTCGGAGAGGTTACAAAAAATATAGTTTTCTTATCTGTGATACTAGCCATAATTACCAAAAACGTTTTTCATTTTCAGGGACGCTGGTTTTGTTTTGTAGACAGTCAATTTCAGTCTTAATAAATTCACTTATCCTTTTTTGCGATATTTCCACTGCCTTCTTTGAAATATCACAACCCACGAAATCACAATCGTATTTAATTGCAGAAATAGCGGCAGAGCCACTTCCTAAAAATGGGTCACAAACTGTATAACCAGGCTTCGAGCTCGCACTAACCATTATGTCAAATAACTCAACTGGTTTTTGGGTAGGATAACTTGCCCGATGTATTCTTTTAATTCGCCAGACATCAGGAAATGACCTGTGCTTTATCTTTATGTTGTTTCCATTAGTCGCAAAAAGTATAAACTCGTGCCTTCTTCTAAAATAGTGCCCCATTCCAATGTTAACCTTATCCCAAGTAATAACGTTCTTGACATCAAAAAAATCACGGACAATGTGCCCCAGAGAAAGCAATGAAAAAGCATCGAACATAATATATAAATGACCATTACTCTTCAAGGTTTTTTTGCACAAAGAAAGAAACTTTCTATAATTTTCTTCAGTGTCTTCAAATTCTTCGAACCACTTGCCGTTGCTAGTCCCTTTTTCGGAATATTTACCAACAATCCTGCCCTTGCCTAGAGATAGGTGATTATTCATACCAGAATAGGCGGGGTCAGTTATGATTAGGTCTATACTACCAGCTGGTTGTGCTTTCAAGAAATGGAAGACATCGTTTTTCTCAATAGATACCTTGTTCTTGCCTTTGTTAAATTTATGCTTAAATACTTTTTTTTGCATATTTACAAACCTAAATCTAGTATTGCTATTTTTTGTTGATTATAGTTCGTCTAAATAGGCTTGAATTCTTGTTTTAATATCTTCGGGCATTTTAGCTTCTATAAACTGCGGAATCTCGTTGGTATTATGATAGCCTGTATACACGTGAATAACTACTGGTACGCCTCTTTCATTCAAGCAAAAGGAAAGCACATCAAAATCAAATCTATGTGGCGGATCTCCTATCCTACAGACATAAGCAGTGCCAGTGCTATTGGTCATTGCAATAGGGTTATCCCAGTGTCGCGCAAAAAAGAGCGTTTTTTCTGGAGAAATAGAAATGGAATTAAAAGGAGAATCTATACTGAACTCAAGTTCTCCTTCTAGCTCAGATTTATTTGAAAATTCTACTGGGACACTGCTTAATGACAATAGGGGCTGGATTGGTCTCACGAGCAACAAGGTACCCAACACCAAAACTGAGTGTTATCACAAGCACAAGTACTAATACCACTATCATCCATCCTCTGTTCTGTTTCCACCACTCACGTATTCTAAATTTTATTGACATACGTTTTTCTCTCCCCTATTATTCTACCATTACAGACTATGGCACACGTAAAACAAAAAGGAGGATTTAAAGGAAGCGGTGACTCGATATCCAAGCGGCTCGGGGTAAAGCTTTTTGGCGGGCAGAAGGTGCGCCCGGGGATGGTTATCGTACGCCAGCGCGGCACGAAGATGCATCCCGGCGAGAACGTGCGGCGCGGGAAAGATGATACACTATACGCCGTACAGGAAGGTATCGTTACGTTCAGCACGAAACTGAGAACGAGATTTGACGGATCTCGGAGACGCGTGAAGGTGGTTAGTGTTAAATAGGTGTTACTTGCCCGATAGGCAGGAGTTTTAGGGACCGCTCACAGGAGCGGTTTTTTGTTTGTGGTAAGTGCTTGACAATAAAAAGGGATATTGGTATTATTTGACCAGCATAATTTTGTTGATAACTGAATAAAACAAGGAGATGAAAGATGATCGGTAAACGCTGGAATAGGTTGAGCAATGCATCCATTATACTCGCAACGGTTGGTATTCTCTCAATCGCTATCGGCGCGGTTATGTTATACAAAACTACAACCCCCTTTAGTTCAGGGTTTGTTTTTCTCATTGCTGCGATTTTCCTTTTTCTATTCATTTCAGCTGTAGGAGATGTTGAGTCGAAAGGTAAATCACTCACAGAAAAGGATTTGGTGGAAAATGAGATCTATCAGTTAGTGGGTCCACCTGTCATCTCCCAGGAACATGAAGAGGTAAAGATTTTTCATACCTTCCTGAGAGACAGAGATGGATGTACTGGCGCATTCCGCCTGTCCAAGCATGTACCATCTATCTTTAAGGTGGTATTAGGCAAAGATGGCGAACGACAGTACGAACCGTACCCAGAACCAGAGCCAGAAGGATAGTTACACCGGACAAATATTATAATCTCACAAATCAAAAAGGTCTCTTATGAGGCCTTTTTTCTTGACAAAACGCGCGAAGTATCCTATTGTAAGGGAAGTTATTTTTCACATCATAAAATCACCAAGGAGGTGTTAGATGAAGAGTTGGTTAGTTATAATCCTTCTCCTTGTAATTGCAGCTTATAGTGGACACAGGTTTGCTGAGAGAGAAACTGGTGTTGCTATACTACTATTTTTCATCGCTATTTCCTTCTCCGGTTTGGTTCTGTGGGTAATTCTCACACGCAACATGGAACCATTGGGGGAATCAGATCTCAGTCTGGACACCGTGTACTACAATTATGGAACCGTGGACGGCGGAGATCGTTTATTCGGTTTCTTCATGGTTGCAACAGGACCAGATAACATTACGCGTGCGTACATCTTGTCTAAACGTGTTCCTCTCGCAGGACACTTTAGGCGGTGCATCGATCCGGACGCGCCATCACGTTCACTTTTTATAGCGTGCTACGAAAATGGTTTACCCCGCGAAGTGAAGGGAAATGTAGACAAAACAGTATAATTACTAACCCCCGTTACCAAACGGGGGTTTTTCTTACACTTGACTTTTTTATAGATATATGCTATCCTCACAGAAGATCCTTACCTACGATATGTTCCACCCCATATCTCTCCTTTCTTCCCACCTCACCTACCTCATCACAACAGCGCTCAACCATTGAGCGCTGTCCTTCTTTTTAATACCCTACTTTCTTACTCTGCTTTGATAACTACTTTTACTTTCCCTGTAATACCGTCGCCAAAGTCAACAGAAATCTCATGCTCACCAATCTCACGAATTGGTTTCAATAACTTCGCCTGTGCATGCTCAATACCCTGCTCTTTCAACGCTTCTTCAATCTGTTTAGCAGTTACCGAACCGAAGATATGACCTTCTTGTTTTGCAGCGCGCTTCGTAAAGGTAAGTGTTGTTTCTTTTGTTTGCTGTACTTCCTGCTTTGCTTCAGCAATACGCTCGGTCTTCTCCTCCACGGCACGCGCTTTCTTTGTTTTCAATCTCTCCTGCTCGGCCAGTGTTGCGATTATCGCGAGGCCTCTTGGACGCAGATAGTTTCGGAAAAAACCTATTGCCACCTCACGCACCTCATCTTTTTGGCCAACGTGCGGGACTGTGTCGTGTAATATAACGGTTACTTTCTTTTTCATAGTTACAAAATAATAGTTTGAATTGCAGTCATGCCTTGAGTCTGCTCCTTAATAAGCTCAAATGCCCGTTCAAGCTGCGGATCGCGCTCGTTCTCAACATCCTCGTCAGTGAACTCAACTTCTACATCCGGTGTAATGCCCTCACCATCAATATGCGTGCCGTTCGGGGTTAACCATTCGGCAACCGATATCTTTATCTTTGAACCATCAGCCAGCGTCTCTATTTCCTGTACGGTTCCCTTACCAAAGGTCTGCTCACCGACGACGGTAGAGCCAAGATGGTCACGAATTGCTCCAATGAGAATTTCGGATGCAGATGCAGAGCCGCCATTAACCAAAACTATAATTGGTATATGCCGCCATGCGCCGTTACCGTTCGCATAGAATTTGTGTACCGTACCGTCCGGAAACTTCTCCTGCACAATAACGTCACCGCGCTCCAAGAACCAGCCGGAAATATTGTTCGCGACCTCCAGAAAACCACCTGAGTTGTTGCGCAGGTCAAGCACGAGCCCGCTTACACCTTTCAGCAGCGCAGAGAACGATGCTTTGTAGAATAATGTCGGAGCATTCGAGTTAAAGCTATACAGCTGAATATAGGCAATGTCCCCATCTCTCACTTCCCAATCAAGGGTCGGCACTTGGATATTTGCCCGCGTAATTACAATCTCACGCGATTCATCCCAACTGTCGCGCATTATCAGTAGACGAACATCCGTACCAGTCTCACCACGAATTATCTTGACTGAGTCATTAATAGAAAGTCCGGTAGTTCCCGTATCGTCTACCTGCAAAATCTTGTCCTTTGCTTTCAAGCCAGCTGCTTCTGCAGGATTACCTTTAAGCGGGGCAATGACAATCAACTGATTGTCACGAATACCAATCTGTGCGCCGATACCGCCGAAGTTACCCGTTATGTCCTGTTGGAACTTCTCTGCGTCTTCCGGCTCAAAAAATGTTGAGTATGGATCCCCGAGCGCGCCGAGTACGCCGCGAATCGCACCGTACACCAACTCTTGGTCATCCACTTCTCCCGGTTCATAAAATCGGTCTTTTATAATCTTCACCGAGTCCCAGAAAAGTGAAAAGTCGGCATCAATAATGCCGTTCGCGTCTTTAGAAACAACGATGTTTTCAACAGGCTCCACTTCCCGAACACCGAACATATATCCGCCATAAAAAACAGCTCCCAGTAATACGAGGATGAGTACAGTTAATTGCGCCTTATTTTGCTGCTTCATAACTTCTTCACTTTACTTGATTATACAGCGCAACGCAAGAAATAGGGTGGCGTGGTATGATAGCAATACACAATGAAAAAGTCTGATGAACAATCATATATGGAACTTATTGAAGAGCGACGCAAGCAGAGCAGGGTTACAACGCCACATCAGCTCATCGGTCTTGAACTCGCCAAGATTTTAGACGACGAACGGCACAAATCACTCTACATCAAGCTCGCGAAGGAACACGACAATCATTCACTCATCATACTCGCGAAGAACATTGCTGAAAAACCGAACGTTATAAATAAGGGTGCATATTTTATGCGCATGCTCACCACAAAAACAAAGGAGAAGCGGTAATCATGCACGTATACACAACTGATAACAAAAAAGAAGAAGAAGTGCTGCGCACTAAGCTACCAAAGATTAATTTGAAGCATGAGGATACAAAAGTACTGCGCGCACTTGTAAAAGATATGCGCCGCATTATGCAGGGAGCAAATGGGGTTGGACTTTCAGCTAACCAAGTTGGGATTAATAAACGTTTATTCATCGCTGAAATTCCTAATGAGCAGGGTACTTCAAAGTTCTACACCATTATCAATCCAAAAATTACCAAACGCTCCCGCAAAAGGAAGTTATTTGAAGAAGGATGCCTAAGCGTGCCGCACACATGCGGTACAATAGAACGGTCTGAAAAAGTCACTATTGAGGGTCTGAATATTAATGGGAAGAAAGTAAAGATAACAGCATGGGGATTTCTCGCACAGGTATTCCAGCATGAAACTGATCACCTCGACGGTATGTTATATATCGACAGTGCAACACAAACATTTGACACCGAATTGCGTGATCGTGAATCTACATAAATCATACTAGTACAGTTGCGGTTTTTTGCCGGCAACCTGAATGCGTACGAGATGCAATAAACCCTCCTCAAGTCTTGTCTCTAAAATCTTTACCCGTTTCCCCACCGGAAGGTTAAGTGTTGTGTCTGCCGGTTCAGTCCAGACACCAGGCTCATGAGTAAATGCGCGCACCATGCGGTCAATGCGCGACGCGGCCGCAGCATCTCCTGTTACCGCCGCACGTAAATCATCGTACGGTACGTAAGCATCCTCTGCGGTGAATTTTTTAGTCATCGTTGCATCAGCGTGTTCCTGCGGTTTTGGTTGTATGTCACCCGAGAGATATCGCGGCAGTGTCGTTACTAAGAGTTCTGCTCCCTCTTCAGCGAGCAACTGCTCCAGTTCTTCATACCCTCGCCCATCAATAGTAACGGTGCGCTGAGCAATAATCGGACCATGGTCAAGTTCTTTATCCAGTACTATGATCGTGACCCCAGTCACGCTATCACCTTCTAGTATGACTGACTGAATCGGCGTGGCACCACGATATTTTGGTAGGAGGGACGGATGAATATTGACCATTCCGTGCTTCGGCAGCCGCAAGAGATTATCGGGGATGATCTTCCCGTATGCGGCGACAACCGCCGTATCGATATTGTGACGTGAAAGTTCCTGTATAACCTCCTCTGACTTCAACGTCTTCGGTTGATACACTGGAATGTCGTGTATCTCAGTAATGCGCTTTACCGGTGGAGCGGTAACTATCTGCTTTCTGCCAACCGGTTTATCCGGGTTGCATACTACTAATAGCGGCGGCATACCGGCACTTATAAGCTTTTTTAACACCAGCGCACCAAAGCGTGGTGTGCCGAAAAATATATAGTTCATTAATTTTTTTACCGTTATACTATTATAGTACCCCTTTACGCATGAACAAAAAAATACTTATCAATGTGGCTATTGCTATCGGAGTTATTATTGTTGTCTTCCTGCATTTTAACGCTATTACCGAAAGCAACTATATTCGTATCGCCGTAACTACCTATGGGTATGTGGGAATATTTTTCGCATCAATCCTCAGTGGGTTTAATCTCCTTGTGCCGGTTCCCATCGTTATATTCACACCCCTATTCACCGAACTTGGCCTTAATATCATTATTGTGGTCTTTGCTATTTCTGCCGGACTTACATTAGGTGATTTAGTCATGTTTTACGTCGGTCGTGGCGGACACGCCTTATTTGATTCAGATAAACGCCCATTCATGAAAAAGATGGAACGGCTTCGCGAAGAACGTCCCAAAACACTCCTTGTAACCCTTTTCTTATTTGCCTCATTCGTTCCTTTACCAAATGAGGTACTGTTAATACCTTTCGGGTTTATGGGAATGCGATTAAGACAGGTTCTGCCTGTTGCGTTTCTGGGCAATCTTGTTTTCAATACTCTTGTCGCGAGCGGCATCATCGGTATCTTTAATATCTTGATATAAACGCAGCTATATATCACAATACGGTGGTGCATGCCGGATCGCCTGCCTGCGCAGGCAGGTCTAATGGTAAAATGTGGTACGTTTATATAATTAAAAGCTCTAAGAAAAGTTGGTACTATGTTGGTAGTACCAACCGACTTACTGAAAGGTTGGAAGAACATAATAAAAAACTTGTTATTTCAACAAAGTTTTACGCACCACTTGAATTAGTTTTCTCAAAACAATTCAAATCAGAGAAAGAAGCAAGGTCTTACGAGCGAAAACTTAAAGAATGTAGAAAAGAAAAAGAGTATATAATTAGAGACCTTGAAAACGTTTAATATAATTGCCGGATCGTCTAATGGTAGGACACATGCCTCTGGAGCATGGTATCGGGGTTCGAATCCCTGTCCGGCAGCTGATTAGAAATTCATGCTGAGCCCAGAGGCAAAGCATAGAATTTCAATCATCCCGAGGAGCGAAGTGATGAGGGAATACAAAGTATAATTTGATCACAAAACCATCGCTCAGTAATTATGATTACTGAGTACATCTACCAAATACGCTAAATACTCAATGTGCTATAATACATAAAAGCAAGGTCGATAATAATATAGACAATAATGATGAAAAAGATATTTTTAATTTCACTTCTTGCGCTACTTCTAGTAGCAGGCACAGCAGGTGCTAGCCATTCATGGGGGAAATATCACTGGGACATTTCCACCGATGATTCAATAGCTAGCCCGCTTGAACTCGGCGATAACTTAACTTCTCTTGCTTGGGACAATAGTCTCGCTGGAGGATCTTCTGACTGGAATCTTTCAGTTCTAAGAAATCAGGTTGTAGCGGGAGCAAGCAACGCAAATTGCGATCCTACCAGTGGACGCGTTGAAGTTTGCAACGGTGAGTATGGAAATAACGGGTGGCTAGGCGTAGCCTCTATTTGGGTTAAAAGAGGTAGAAGTGGTCACATTGTACAAGGAGTGGTTATGGTAAATGACACTTACTTTAATACTTCTCCGTATGATACTCAGGCTTGGAGGAACTTAGTAATGTGCCAAGAGGTTGGCCACACATTTGGGCTAGGTCATCAAGATGAAGACTTTAGTAATGCTAACTTGGGTACTTGTATGGATTACACAAACGACCCGGACGGTACGCTTTTTGGTCAATTAGATAATCAGCATCCGAATCAGCATGATTTGGATATGATGACCGAAATATATGCACACCTGAATTCGACAGATAGTGGAAGTGGGCCTGGAAAAGGAAATGGTAAAGGAAATGGTGGCGGTAAAGGAAAGCCATCGTTGGCTGGAGCAAACATTGATCTTAATGACCCGTCTTCGTGGGGTCAGGCCATTAAACAAGACGCGCAGGGAAACAACTCACTCTTTCAGCGCGATTTAGAGAATGGTCAAGTGCTCATAACTCACGTTATTTGGGCAAACTAGAATAATAGAGTTTCGAATAAACTGTATTAACACAAACTCCCCTATTAATTTAGGGGAGTTTGTTTATGCGCTCTGGTGAAGTTGTCCTAATTAAAGACTGATTGCCTCCGGCTCCTCCGCTCTATTTGAAATTTGAAACTTCATTAAAATAATGTTTCCTTGACTATCTTTGATGGGCGGATCATCTATTGCATTAAATACGCCATCGCCATTATCGGAATGAAGCATTGCATGAAGGGTTTCACCATCAACACTTTCTCGTGATAGAGCTATATCAAAACCTCTGTTTTCACCTGGAGATAATCTATCACTGCTTCCTATAATCGCTCCAGGACTTCCTTTACTATCTTCATGAATAATTACGTATCCGCCCGCCGCAAGAACCGCAAACCCTACCTTTATGTTTGTGGCAGGTTTTACGCTTGATACATAAATTGCGTTGTTGCCAATGAGTAATGGTTTTGCTGTTTCCCGCATGAATGAAAAATAACCTACTGCGGCAATGATTATTACAACGACAATGATACTATGTATAGTTGAAAATCTTTTTTGGTTCATGGTGTTCTTTAGTTATTACCCATATAATACTCTCATCAATATCATACTTCTAATCACACGCATCATCCCAAACGAATGTGATGGAAAAGGAATAAGTATTCCATTTGAATTTGAAGAAAAATAACCATGGCAGTGACAAATCCATCAATACGGCTCGTATCTCTTAATATTGAAGGACGCAAGCACCTTGATCTCGTGCTCCACTTCCTGCAAAAGTGTAAACCGGACGTGGTGTGTATACAGGAACTGTTTGAAAAGGATATACCACATTTTGAACGTGGACTTGGTATGAAGACACGGTTCGTGCCAATGACTCTGCGTGGCCAGGGTGAAAAGGGAGTTGGCACACCCTTGACGATGGGTATCGGTATTATGAGCGCGCTGCCAATGACTGAACCCTCCATACGTTACTACTATGGCAACCCAGATTCACTTCCGAACTTCGTATGGGCAGATATGAAAACGGTAAACCGTATGCTGCTTTATACCACCGTCACAAAAAACGGTGCTGCATTTACCATCGGCACCACACACTTTTCTTGGACTCCAGACGGAATAGCCAATGATCGCCAGAGAGAAGAAGTTCAAAAACTCTTAATCATTCTTGCTGATATACAAGACATTATGTTCTGTGGTGATTTTAACGCACCGCGCGGTGGAGAAATTTTTACCACAATTGCACAGCAATATACAGACAATATTCCAAAACAGTACACTACGAGCATTGACGGCACACTACATCGCGCCAGACCGCTCACGCTTATGGTAGACGGACTATTCAGTACTCCTCATTACAAAACTAAGAATGTGTCTCTCCAATGCGGCGTCAGTGATCACTGTGCAGTAGTTGCAGAAATTAAAAGAATTTACAACTAAAAACACCCGTTGAATAGCGGGTGTTTTAAGATTTCAGATAGCGACGTATTGCAACGACGCTTGAGAGCACACCAAGACCGGCACCGACAAAGAGTTGATACATCAGTAGATATCCGATGTTGTTGTTAAAGTATTCTTCTAAACTAAACGACGGCACAAAATTAGCCAGCGCCGGCGTAGCGGCACTTACTATAGGGATGTACAGCATTATACTAATCACCGCACCGACAACTCCGTACATAAAGCCCTCAATAATGTACGGACCCCTAATAAACTTATTATCAGCACCAATGATACGCATAATCGCTATCTGCTCCTTATTAGAAAATATCGCTAAGCTAATCGTGTTAAATGTCACCATAACCGATAAGAATGCTAAGAATAACGTCAGCACTAAAATAGCAGTATTTAAACCACCAACAATTGATTCAAGGCGCTTAATAACTAGTTCGTTCTGAGCATACGTAACTTTTTCCACCATTCCATTAAGAGATGCTGAGCTCAAATATGAAGCAATTGCGTCGTATTGACTCAACTCCAGCGCTCGTACATTCAGTGATGCTAAGAGAGGATTACTATCAAGCTCCTCCAAAGTTTGCGTAATAACCTCATCTCCAGCATGGTTCTCCTTGAAGCGCTTCAGCGCCTCATCACGGGAGACATACTCAACTTCCTTTACTTCATCAAAGCTCTCTAAAATTTGCTTCACGTTCAGTACATCGTCCTCAGCAACATTACTTCTAAAGTAGACGCTGATATCAACCTTATCCTTAACCGCCTCAATCGCGTTCGTGGAAAACACATTAAAGAGCACCACGCCCTCAAACACCACGAGGGTTAATATCATAATACTCACTGTCGAAATCGACAGCCACTTGTTACGCAACAAATTCTGAAATCCGTATTTAATAATGCGCCAAATCGTAATCATGGTATTTATACAATAAATTTACCGCTCGCTTCGTCTTTGATAACCTGACCGTCACTGAGGGTTATGACACGCTGCCCCAGTGAATTTATAATTTCTTTATCATGTGTGGCCAATAGTATAGTGCTGCCCAGCTCATTAATCTTGGTCAGGAGCTTGATGACTTCCCACTTATTAAGCGGGTCGAGATTTCCAGTCGGCTCATCAGCGATAATAACCTCCGGTCGGTTAATCATTGCTCGGGCAATTGCCACACGTTGCCGTTCACCACCGGAGAGTTCTGCCGGCAGTCTAAACATCTTATCTTTTAAACCCACTAAATTGAGTACCTGAGGAACAATTTCATTAATTTCTTGCTGCGGAACTCCTTCCACTTCAAGTACAAATGAAACATTTTCAAATGCTGTTTTTTTCTCAAGTAGACGGAAGTCTTGAAACACGACACCGATATTGCGGCGAAACTCCGGTAACTCACTAGACTTCAACTTATCCACCTCGTACGATCCAAAAAAAACTTGCCCTTTTGAGGGCTTCTCTTCTCCGGTCAGTAAGCGAATAATAGTGGACTTACCAGCACCGGAACGACCTACAACAGACACGAACTCATTCGGCTGAATTTTAAACGTAACTTTATCCAGGGCTATCGATTCACGGCCATTCTGGTGGTAGATTTTACTGACGTTCTTAAAAACTATCATATGAGCACTTACCTTATTGTACCTTCTTAGATTTTGTAATCAATAAGTCCAAATCCCCATTGAGTACATCCTCTACCTTTGTTATTTTAATTCCCAGCCGCTCATCGCGAAGCATTTTATATGGATGAAGCACATATGAACGAATCTCATGTCCCCACTCAGGTGTCACCTTCACGCGCAATTTACCTAGATCTTCTTCGCGCTTTTCTTCCATGAGCTTTACTAACTTAGCTTTTAGTAAACTCATGGCGTGTTCCCGATTCCCCGCCTGCGAACGTTCCACTTGAGAAGAAGCACTCATGCCGGTCGGTATATGTACTACACGCACCGCTGTCTCAACCTTATTAACATTCTGGCCACCGGGGCCTGACGAACGGAAAAAACTTACTTTCAAATCCTTATCAGGAATATGCACCTGTGATGCTTTCACATAATGAAGTTCCGGCAATACTTCCACGAGCGCGAACGAGGTATGGCGAAGCTTCTTTGCATCAAAAGGGGAAATACGCACCAATCGGTGCACGCCTGCTTCTTCTCGAAGACGGTCATATGTGCCTTTTCCGCGGACTTCTATTGTATCGTCATGCACATACCTCACCTTCCATTTCTTCTTCTCCGCAAACCTACGGTACATGCGCAAGAGCATCCGTGCAAAATCTTTTGCATCCTCGCCGCCAGCACCGGCGTATACCGAGATATGAATAATGTCTGGGTTGTAATTCACTGAGCCCACGGTCGGGATCGAACCGACGGCCTATACTTTACGGGAGTATCGCTCTGCCAACTGAGCTACGTGGGCAAACGAGGAAGAAGTTGAAACGGAGTTTCTATTTCTTCCGAGTGCCAGTCACGCAAGTTTTACTTACGTGGGCGCAAAACCCCTCCGAAAAAGTGCGGAGGGGTTTAATTGCATATCATTTATCTACTAACCCGCTTGTCCAGGTGTCTGCGGCTCAGTTCCCATAGGAGCAGCTGGCTGCTCTGGCTGGGACTCCGGAGCTGCTTCAGGCTGTGGTGTAGACGGTTCCGTCTGCGGCTCAGCCGGCTGTCCATCTGGACTCGGTGTAGCTGCTGGAACCGCTGGTGAAACATCACCTTCTCCTGGTGTAGGAGTCACAGGCGTATCAGGCATTTGTGTGGTGTCCATAGTATTTTTGTCGTTTGTCTTACTAGATAAGCGACCTTTTAGAAACTTAAAAAACATAAATCTCTTTGTCCATTTCTTTATGAAACGACCTTTGCCTCCATTCTACCATACTTCTGCTCAATTTTCAGGTGGCGCAAGGTTCCAAAGAACAAAGACAACTACCAAGCTTCCCACTGTGATGCTATTCCAGGTTACTAAGTTTAGACTAGAAAATCCGAGTATCCATGGTGATAGTATAGACCACAGTCCGAGACCAATAAGTACCCAGTAATTCCAACGCATACTACTGTGACGCTAATACTTCGTCAATGTAGAGTTTAATGCGTTCATATGGCAATGCGCCCGGAATAGTTTGATACTCACCGTCATTCGTAATAACCACTGAGTACGGAGTTCCCTGACCACCGGACTGTACCGCGTCTTGGTAATCTGCTTCTATATGATTTGCATACTTACCACTCTCCAAACACAATTCAAAATCTGCTCGGTTGAGTCCAACATCTTCAGCAATCTGTGGTAAGAGGCTAAGGTCGAGACCATCGTTTGATGGCGTAATTTCAAACAGGCGGTCTATATATCGCCAAAATCCTTCATTGCCTCCCAGTTCACCGGCACACTCCGTAGCCTCTGCTTCTTTACGTGCTTTAGAATGAAGATTGTCTAGTGGAAAATGACGATACACCCATGCAACCTGTCCGTCATAGTCATCTACTATACGCTGCATCGTCTCATGAAAACCTTTACAGAATGGGCACTCAAGGTCGGAAAATTCTACGATAGTGATTTGAGCACCGAGCGACCCGCTAATATGGTCATCCGCAGTCACCGCAGCCACGTTCGCAGCTGGATTGTTCGTATTAACCGGCACTGCAGCCTTTTCGGGTTCTCCTGTACCCTTGCCCGCATTATAAATCACTGCGCCTGATACTAATACTGCGGCAATAAGAATACTTGCAGGTAAAAAGTAATCTCGCCGTTTTGAGTTACTGTTTGTCATGATACGCACTATACCATCGAGCATACCAAAGTCAACGTAATCTTCCCTGATTACCAAGGAAGTGGTACAATCTCAAGCGACTATGAAAATACTCATTACCGGTGGAGCCGGATTTATTGGGTCTCATATTGCAGACGCGTGCCTCAATAAGGGGTACGAAGTTGTTATTATCGACAATCTTACTACAGGAACACGTAATAATGTGCACAAAAATGCAGTATTTTATAAAGCAGATATACGCGACACGAAACGGGTTGCTCGCATATTCAGCAAAGAGAAGCCAGATATTGTAAACCACCACGCGGCGCTTGCGAGTGTTACTGAGTCAGTCGAAAACCCCGCGGAAACACTGGAAGTCAATGTGGTCGGCACAGTGAATCTACTGGTCGCTGGGGTTGCACACGGCCTGCAAAAGTTCATCTTTTCCTCTACAGGTGGTGCTATATATGGAGATATTGAGCACATTCCTACGCCAGAAACCGTGGAAGCACAGCCCCCATCACCATATGGTCTCTCAAAACTTCTCGCAGAGCGCGTAATTCGCTACTATGGAAAGGAATACAGCTTACCGTATGTTATCTTTCGTTATGCTAATGTATATGGACCACGCCAAAACCCCCACGGTGAAGCTGGGGTTATCGCTATTTTTGCAGAAACCATGAAGCAGAATAAACAGCCTATTATCTTCGGTGATGGGAATAAAACACGCGACTACGTATACGTGGAGGATATCGTGGATGCAAATATGCGCGCACTCGATTGTGATAAAAATATTCTCGTAAATCTGGGACGCGGAGAAGAAATAAAAGACCAGGTGGTATTCGATACTATTGCTCGTGCATTAGAGTACACACAACATCCGCAGTACGCGCCCGTACGTGCAGGAGAAATGCTTAGGAGTGCACTGAGCACTTCTGCAGCACACAACGAGCTCGGTTGGCAACCGGTAACTGATTTTGAAGATGGTATTGAAAAAACTATTGCTTCTTATTAATCATCATGTCCAGCTTGTTTAAAAAACTTGTACTATTTCTTGGAGACGTCGGGTTGCTTTACCTCTCACTTATTTCTACTCTGTTCATCCGGTACGCCGGCGTTGATTTCACATCGCGTTGGGAAGCACACTTCGTTCCATTCTCAATTATTTTCCTGTTGTGGATATTCGTCTTTTACCTCTTCAATCTATATCAGTATAAAACCAGCCGTGCCCCAGAACTTCTCAAGACGGTTGTTTACGCAGTTGTCACATCCGGATTTCTCTCCGTTACGGCTTTCTACCTCTTTCCAGATACGTTCGGCCTTACTCCAAAAACGAACTTTGCACTTTTCGCATTTATATTTTTAATACTGTCGTATAGTTGGCATCGTCTAATAGTGTTTACTGTATTCTCATCCGGTGCAGAGAAAATTATCATTCTCGGAGATTCCCCGCTAATACAACAAACAATAAAGCACATTGAGATGCATCCTCATATCGGCTACCGGATTGCCGAGTGGATTAAGAATGTTATAAGTATTGACCCCGGCATGATACGAGAAGCAATTACTAAACATAACGTTCACCACCTCGTAATTCAAAATCACCTTGAACAAGGTACTCCGAGCACACGTCTTATTTACAAACTTTTAGCGCATGAGATAAACGTAACCGATTTTTGGCACTTCTATGAGAACGTATTTGAAAAAATACCACTTGAAGAACTTAGAGAGGGGTGGTTCATGGAAAACATATCAGCACACCGGCCGCTTTACGAAAGAGTTAAGCGGATTATTGATATATTATTTTCAGCAATTCTATTCGTAGTACTTCTGCCACTAATGCTTCTCAGCGCTATCCTTATTAAACTGTCCTCAACGGGACCAATACTGTATGCTGCGGAGCGCGCCGGAAGGAATAATAAACCATTCACATTGTACAAGTTCCGCACGATGCGTGAAAATCACAGCGGACCTCTCTGGACTGAAAAAAATGATGTGCGCGTAACACCAATTGGTAAGTTCCTGCGCATTACCCATCTTGATGAGCTGCCGCAACTTGTGAACGTACTGAAGGGTAATATCTCATTTATAGGTCCACGACCGGAACGCGTAGAGCTCGCAGAGCAGTTCAAAGACCTCCCTTACTACGACATCCGGCACATCGTAAAGCCCGGCATTACCGGTTGGGCACAGGTGAACTATCGACCGAGCGCCTCACTGGAAGAGGCGCGGGAAAAGCTACGTTACGATATCTATTACATCAAACATCGGTCGCTACTGCTCGATCTGATAATTCTTATCAGAACAATTCGCTACTTTTTCACCGTACGATATGAGTAAAATTAAAGATTTCCTTTTCAAAAACAAAAACGTTAAGCAGATAATAGCTAAAAACGTTTTCTGGCTCGGTGTCGGCCAAGTGGGTAGCCGCATCATTAGAGCTTTCATTATCATTTACGCCGCCAGGCTGCTCGGTGCGGCCGAATACGGGGTTTTTTCCTATGCTTTAGGGCTTGCCGGATTTTTCACGGTTTTTGCCGACATCGGCCTATCTCCAATATTAACGAGGGAGGTAGCAAAAAAACCGGGGAGAGGATCGTATTATTTTGCAACAACTTTCTGGATGAAAATTATTCTCCTTGCCGTAACTTCGCTTTTGGTAATTTTTCTAGCCCCTCAATTTTCGGGAATTGAAGCAGCAAAAGCAATAGTCCCATTTGTCGCTCTTCTAGTGATTTTTGATGGAGTAAGAGACCTAACTATCGCCTTTGTGCGAGCTAAAAACAAAATGGAAATTGAAGCGCTTATTATTGTTATAACTAATATTGCTATAACGGTTTTTGGTTTTATAATCCTCTACTTCTCTGCCACTGCCAAAGCATTTACCTTAAGCTATGTTGCAAGCGCTGGTATTGGCACCATCGCCGCAATATTTATTCTTAAAGAAGAGTTTATGCGGGTAGTCAGCAATTTTAGAAAACAACTTATAAGGCCTTTAATAAAATCTGCATTGCCAATTGCCCTCTTTAGCATATTCGGGATATTTATGATCAATATAGACATTATTATGCTCGGCTGGTTTAGGAGCGCCGAGGAGATCGGGTTTTATTCTGGTGGATTGAGAATAGTTCAACTTCTTTACATTCTACCGTCCATTATCGCTGTAAGTATTTTTCCTTCCCTTTCAAAGTTAATCGGAGAAAATAATCACGAAAAAGCAAAAAAACTCATGGAGAAAGTAATAACCGTGGTTCTCCTAATGGCTTTTCCGATAGCTGTCGGTGGGGTCATTTTAGGTTTTCCTCTTATAGAGATTGTTTTTGGCGCGGAATATTTGCCAGGCGTTAACGCCTTTAAAATCCTCATAGTCGCGATTATCTTTGTTTTTGTGGGAAATGTCTTGGGGAATTCAATCCTCGCCTATGATCTACAAAGAAAAATGACCAAATTCGTTGTGGGATCAGCAATTGCCAACGTGGCTTTGAATTTTATTCTCATACCAATCTATGGGATAGTAGGCGCCGCCATTGCCACTTTCGCCGTTCAGGTTTTTTATAACTTTTTCTTGATAGTTATCATAAAAAAAGTAAACAAGTTTTTAATTCTTAAATATCTAAAAAAAATAATCGTCGCCGCCGTAATTATGGGAATATTCACCTTCATTATCAATTGGCTTGGCATTCATGTCATTCTAAATATAATAACCTCGGCGCTCGTTTACTTCGCGGTTCTTCTCATACTAAAGGAAAGTACGGTGAATGAATTAAAACTAATCGCTTTGTCGATTAAGAAGTAATAATATGTGTGGAATCAACGGCCTATATCATTTCAATAATTCCAAGACGATAAAAGAAGCCGAGCTTGTAAAAATGCGCGACACTTTGATTCATCGCGGACCGGACGACGCTGGAATTTATATCTCATCTGATAAAAAGATTGGATTAGGGACAAGACGACTTAAAATAATAGACCTGACGGCCGCCGGACATATGCCAATGGGAATTTGCTCCCATAATTCAAAATTAAGTGTTTGGATAACCTATAACGGGGAAATTTATAACTTCCAAGAATTGCGCCGAGATTTGGAGAAAAGGGGACATAAATTCAAATCGCGAACTGATACAGAAGTAATCTTAAAAAGTTACCTTGAATGGGGTTTTAACTGTGTCAACAAATTTAACGGCATGTTCGCATTTGCCATCTGGGACGAGAACAAAAAAATTCTTTTTGCCGCCCGCGATCATCTCGGTATCAAGCCTTTTTATTATGCCGTTCAAGACGGGGCTTTTTATTTCGGCTCGGAAATTAAGGCAATTTTAGCACATCCGGATTTTAAAAAAGAACTCAATGAAGAGGGATTGTCGTATTATCTAACTTTTTCTTCTGTTCCGGCCCCTTTCACGATGTTCAAGGATATTAAGAAACTCCCAGCAGCTCATTATATGATTATTAAAAATGGAATCATTGAAGAAAAAGAATACTGGAATCCCGTATCAGAATCCTTGCTCAGTTACGGGGTAGATTCTCTTACCGAAAATGACTATATAGAACAAGTGAAAAGTCTACTTAGAAATTCAATAAAGAAGCAGATGGTTTCAGATGTGCCGTTCGGTTGTTTTCTTTCCGGCGGCATTGATTCTTCAACAAATGCCGCTTTGATGAGTGAAACGTTAGGGCACCCGGTAGAAACTTTTTCAATCGGTTCACATTTTGAAGAATACAATGAATTCCAGTATTCCAGAAAAATGGCTGAATTTTTGGGTGCTAAGAATCACGAAATTGTAATTGATGAAAATGATCTACGTCACTTCTTAACAAAGTTTGCTTACCACGCTGACGACTTAAACGGAGATTACGTTTGTTTTCCAATGTTCTATCTGGCTCAACTCACCCGCCAAAAAGGTGTCACTGTTGTCCAGATCGGTGAAGGCGCGGATGAGATTTTTGCCGGCTACGGAACTTACCTTACGGCTTTCAAACTTTATCAAAAATGGTGGCGGAAGCTGCGCCGGTTTCCAGGTCCAATAAGGAGGGGTGTTTGGGAAATTAACAAGCTTTTCACGGCACCCAAATTTGATTTTTACAAAGAATACCTCCGCCGCTTAGTGTTCAATCAGGAACCGTTCTGGGGACTGGCTATAGCTTTTTCTGACTACCAAAAAGAAAAATTAGTCACTCCAGAATTCAAAAAGAAAATTCCGCTTTCGCTAAGTTATTCCATTGTCAAAAACTACTATGACGAAGTAACAAGTATTGATCCTCAAGCCGATTTCTTAAAAAAAATTACTTATTTGGAAATTAAACATCGTTTACCCGAACTCCTTCTGGCGAGAGCAGATAAAATGACAATGGCACACTCTATTGAAGGTAGGGTTCCTTTCTTAGACCGCAATCTGGTTGAATTAATGCTTGCAGCACCAACCGACCTCAAATTCAAAAACAACGAACCAAAATACATTCTCAAGAAAAGTGTAGAGGGAATTCTCCCGCCGGAAATAATCCGGCGTCCCAAACAGGGCTTTTCAACTCCGATGAATGAATGGCTTAAACTAAGTTCACCGGTTTCAAAGGAAATTCTCGGCTACATCTCTAAATCGAGAATCAAGGAAAGAAACATTCTTAATTATGAATATATTGAAAAAATGATTGCCTCTGACCGCTATCAAGACAATGCTCATATTTTCCGGCTCTGGAATTTAATTACTCTTTCGTTGTGGTACGACTATTGGTTTAAGTAGGTTTATATAGTCGGTAGATAATTTTCTTGCTGATAGATTCTTAGCTGCAAATTCATATCCATTTTTCCCCAGTTTATCCAATTTATTTGGGTTATTAGAAAGCTCAAGGATTGCCATTTCTATTCCATGAGAGTCACCCGGATTGAGACATATTCCAGCATTAGCATCTCTACATATCAAATCAGCATTAACACCTTTCATTGCTAATACAACAGGTTTTCCTGCTGACATATAATCAAAGGTTTTTGTTGAATAAACATGCTTCAGTGTTGACAAATCTTTCAATACGGCAATTCCTATATCAGCGGATGCTATGAGCCATTTTACTTTTTGGTACGAGACTGATGGTAATAACAAAACGTTAGCTATCTTCTCATTTTTAACACGTTCAATTATGTGTGATTTCTGTCGTCCGTCACCCACAAAAACGAATAAGATTTTTGGATACTTAGAAAGTTTTTTTGCCACGTTAAGAATTGTATCAAAGTCATAAACAGCACTCATAGCTCCGCTGTATATAACAACAAATTTATTATTCCAGTTCATTTCTGTTCTCATTTCTTCAGCTATTTTTTTACTATTCAACGGCGTGGTAGTCACGGGATTTAAGACAATCCCTATTTTATTCTCACTAATACCTTTTTTGCCAATAAGGTATTCTTTTAATCCGGGAGAGTTAACTATAATAAGCTTAGCTTTTCTGTAGAACAATCTTGCTATTGAATTAATGAAAGAAATAATTGTCTTGCTCTTTACATATCCAAGAGCTACCGCTACATCCGGCCATGGATCGCGAACCTCAAATACAAATTTACTCCTTCGGAAAAAACTAACTGCATACGCAACAAATCCAATAAATATTGGTGGAGACGAAGCTATCACAACATCATGCTTTTCTACAAACATTCCGGCAATGAATGCGGAAAAGATGAAGGTAATATATGAAAATACTCTTCCAATAAACGTCCTATATCCAACAGAAGAGGCATAAACTCTGATAACCGTTATATTGTCTTCTTCTATTTCTTTCCAAAAGAGCTTGAATGCGGAATTTCTTTTCTTTTCACCGGCCATATAGTTTATTGAACCACTTATAATTGTTGTCTTTATGCCTTGTTTTGCCCACTCATCAGCAAAAATACTGAAGCGAGAGATGCCCGCTTCTTTTGAGTTTGTATAAAATTGTTGAAATACAAGTATGTTCACTAAAAGTATAGAAGTTTAAAAACCGATTTATATACCAATGCTCCATATCTTTTCCATCGGCTATTCTGATACTCATAAAATTTATCCGCGTAATCTTCAAATATTTTATCTCCCGTAAGTACATAGGTTGCCTTAAGCTGGACTATATGCAAGCTATGATAAAACGGACTAGCTACCATTTTCATTGCCTGTTTAGATAGGTCGTAGAGCGACCAAGTACCTGTATCATAATTATCTATATTCAACTTAAGCGTTTCCATGCACTTTTTAAAAAGTTCAAGCACTTGCTTATCCTTTGTTACAAGATAGTAATCCCAAACACCCCATATTGCCCAGATAAATCCATTCAGAATATGTGTAGGAGGATATACCATATATTCCTCCAGCCATACATTTCCACTTTTATCTGTATGCATTACACCTCCATTCTCCATCTCTATAAACATAGACGACATAGCGTCCTTTGCAGCTTTTATATATTTATCGTCTCCTGTTTCCTTGTACATTCTTGTAAGCAAGGATATACCCGATCCTTGAGATAATGCGGAATACCAGCCCGAAGGAAGGAGTTCTTTGTATTGCCACTCAAAATGATGCTTCCAAACCAAAATACCTTTTTCGCTCTTTTCCAGATTCTCAACGAGCCACCGGGCATGTATCTTTGCCTCTTTTAAAAAGTTTTTGTCTCCAGAATCAAGAAATAGGTTGTAATTACCAAGCCCATACTGCGCGATTGCCACGGGGTTGTACTGTGTACCAATTTGGGCGTGATATTCAAATAGAATCACGCCATCTTTATCTCTAGGACCTGAATATCCTGCCTTATCCTCAAACGTCATGTAATAAACCCCGAGTCTATCAGGGGTTATATTTTCATGTACCCTTGGCACTTCGTGCCAAAAATTAAGATAACTGGGAATTTTTGTAAGGTATACCTTAAAAATGCGACGCCAGTAATTGATTCTATTTTTTAAACTGTATTTCATTGCCCAGCTTCTTGGCTTCTCCGTCTTTAAATGAGTTGTATGCTTCAAATGTAGCAATGTGGCTTTCCCAAATCTCCTTGAGCGACATAGACGACGGTTTCCCTTCACGTATCGCATCAAATATCGCCTCAAGCTCACCATCATATCCTTTATCCTGGTGAGGAAGGTTTTCTTTCTTTACTTTATTATCATAGACAATCTTTCCATTTTTGAAGTTATCAATAAGCATTGCCTTTCCATCGCCGTATATTTCAATGTACTCCTTAGGCAATCTGTAGCTTCCAAGAGCACTGTAAAATATAGTGCCCAATGAGCCATTATCATACTCAACTGTTATTGAAGTATTTTCCTCACGTTCTACTCCTCCTCCTACTGGAATTACACTCGCATACACCCGACGAGGAGAAGAACCGGTAATAAAGTTAAGTGAATCAATAAAGTGACACTCCTCGCCTATAATTCTCCCCCCTTCCTTAAGGTCATAACTCCAGTGATCTTTTTCTGCAAACGGGTAGCTGATACGGTAGAGTATCATGAGTGGTGTCGGCGAATTCTGGAACTCCTCACGGGCTCTTATAAAGTGATGAGCAAATCGTCGATTGAAACCTATAAAGAGACGTCCTTTTGACATTCCAGCAACCTTCATTACTTCTTTTAATTCATTCTGGTTCAGAGCAAGCGGCTTCTCCATGTAAAGATTTTTATCTGCCTTGAGTACTTCTTTGGCAATTTGTGCATGGGAGCTGTGGCGAGTCGCACAGATAATGAGGTTAATATTCTTGTCTTTTATAAGTTTGCGATAGTCATTTGTTACATATTCTGCTCCCCATTTTCTTGCTACATCTGTTGCTTTTTTGCCTGTAGCACTACAGACTGCTATCAATTTTACATCTTTGTCTTGTATTTTTTTAAGGTGTGGGAAAATGGTTGAAAGAGCAAACGAACCTACCCCAATAAATCCTATTCGTACTTCCTGCACACCCGGTTGTTGTTCTTGGCGTGGCTTCAAAACGAGTGTGTCCTTTTCCTGTTTCTTCTGCTGGTATGAGAGAAGAATCCCAAAAAGCAGCTTTCCACCCTTGAACACAAGTTCATATGCTTTGTGTGCTTCTTTAATATCAAATACTTCAGTTATTAGGTCATTAACAATAACTTTTTTCTCATCTACAAGCCGCAGAAACTCTTCCATATTTCGTTTTTCGGTCCACCGCACATGTCCTACTGGATAATCGTTTCCTCCTTCTTCATAAGTTGGGTCATACCTCCCTGGCCCATAGGAACGTGAGGCGTGATAGCTCAGTTCTTTTTTATAAAAATCACGCCACGGAATATTGCTGCGGATATTGCCGATTTGCACAATCCTACCCTTATCTCTGCAAACAGCTGTTGCAAGCTCCAGAGGGCTTTCGCTTTTGCTTGAAGCGTAGATTAACGCCGCATCAACACCTATTCCCTCAGTGAACCTGGTAACGGCAGTTTCATAATTTTTTTTACCAACCACCACCCCCGCATCTAATCCGCTGTGTTTTTTGGCAAATTCAACTTTTTTCTCGCTTATGTCAAATCCTATTGTTGGATGTCCATATGCCCTCAGCATACGAACTGCCAACTGGCCCAAGAAACCTAGTCCTATTACGGCCACTTTTTCTCCCGGACTCAACTTTGCCTGATGAATTCCCTGTAGTGCGATGCTCCCCAAAGTAACGAACGCCGCTTCTTTATCAGAAATACCTTTAGGAATTTTCACGCAAAGATTCTTGGGCACAAAAATTATCTCGGAATGAGACGCATAATTCTGTCCGGCACAAGCAACCCTGTCTCCTACCCGAAATTCTTCAACGTCTGAAGCAACTTTAATTACCTCACCGCTTGTGCTATACCCTAAAGCTATATCGGTTGTAAGCTTTGACTGTGCTACTTTCCACGCCGCAAAGATACCCTTGGTCTTCGCTAGCATAGCAAACTTGCGGACGTAATCAGGGCGCTCTCGTGCCTTTTGCAATAATCCTTTTTTTGAAAGTTCAATGATACCTCGTTCGGTGCCGGGACTAATAAGCGAAAAGTGATTCCTAACTAAAACTCCTCCTCTCTTAAGTTTAGGAGAAACTATTTCATCAACTTTTGTTTCACCTGATTTCAGATTCTGGAAAACTTGTTTCATCAGTGTTTAATATTCTTTATTCCTATCTTTAATTATATCTGTGATCCAGGCATCTAAGAGCTCACAGTTTGGTATAAGACAATGCCCACCTATTGATCCAGGAACATACTTTAATACAGGACGAACAACTCGCTCAAGTCCAAGTTTCGTATATCCCTTATTATAATCTTGGTTCGGAACCGTATAAACATCACCAAAGTCCAATCCAAACTCATCACATATTCGTTTTACCTCTTTAGCAAACAGTACATTCCACGCATAGTACGTAGTACTTAAAATCTTAGAAAGTTCCGTTGTCTCAGACTTATCAAACGCTTTTGTTTCTATATTAATATCAGAAAAGTAACGCGACGCCTTTTCAGCATTCTGTCCTCCAAAATATTTAACAAATACTTTAATACTATTCTCTAAGTTGGGGTGCGCACCTCTTATTGGACTATGCACCGCAAACTGAGCAATTTTTCTTGTTGTGCCAACGGGCACTGTTGAATGGATAATAACAAGTTCAGAATTGTATTTTTTGATATAGCCTTTTGTCGTCTCAATAAAATTATCAACGTAAGGATAACAAATATGCAGTATCTCAAACGTTTCCTTCGTGTGTCCATCTACATCTCGGAGAGTAACGCTATAGTGCGGCTTTAGAACGTTATACAGCGACTTTCCCACTTCTCCTGCACCAATTATTAAATGCTGTTGATTATTTTCTTTTTTCATTCTTTTCCTATTCGTACACCTTAGCATCAATAATAAACCGATGCCAATGCCTACATTTCTTTATTTTATTTCCTTCCTTTAATCACTTTAAAGAACCCAACAATGGCTGGGATGAGATATTTAAAAAGATTTGGGAGATATCGATTCCGACCGATTCTTAAATCGTACGGAGTAACTATGTTTACTATCTTAACGTCTTTAAATTTCTTGAAAAGCAATAATGTCTCTTTATTAGTAAATGCTTTTGTCCCAGGGCTTTCGTGGTGCTCAGCAAAAAGTTTTTTGAAATTAGCAAAAGGGTTTAATCTAAACAGTCCATATAGGACATAAAGCTGTGCACCAACAATGGAGCGACGATTATAGACCATAATACAGCACTCACCCCCCGGTTTTAAGACGCGGTATATCTCCTCAACCGCCTTACGAATATTGGGTGTGTGATGGATAACACCCCAAGAGAATACATAGTCAAAACTGTTATCTACAAATGGCAAACTATCGGTGTCTGCTACTATAAGTGGTGAGTTATTCTTTTCAAATTCAAAATACCTTCTTGCCAGATTTATGGATGTCTCGGAAGCATCAATACCGGTATAGTCTGCTCCGGCCTTCGAAAACTCCATACCATCAATGCCTATCCCACATCCAACCTCCAATACTTTTTTTTCTTTCAAGGATAGGAAATCGACAACGGTTTTAATAAAGGGTTCCAGCTTATATCTTCTATCTCTTATTTTTTCAAAATAAGGCAGGTCAACCTCCTCTGGAATCACTCCAAAAGTTCCACAAGGTTTATTATTCCAAAATTTTTTTATTCTCTCTTTTGCGTTCATGTTCATACAATTTAGCGTCCGTCAAAAACTGATGCCAGCATCCCTGAAGAAAGTGGAAAATCAGCCCCTCTTTCCCATCTAAAAAGCCGAGCCGGAAAATATAGCGGTATGTGAAATAGAGAAATGCCCTTAAAAAAAGCGGCAATCTAAGATACACATTCCCCTTCAGCCACCTCTTTTTGCTTGCCTGGCCTTCTACCAACCGTGCGTCTCCGGCCTTCTTTTTTGATTTCAATCTTTCTCTTACTTCTCGAGTGGAAAAATTATTATGTTTATTTGTCCACCACTCAAGATTCTTTTGATTGTCGTCAATAAAGTCGTATTTTAATTTCCCCGCCTTACCCTCTAATAAAACAATATGTTCATCCACCTCCCGCTCTTCCGAACGTGCTTTTCCTTTTCTGAAAAGACGCAGAATCCAGGTCGGGTAATATCCTCCATGTTTTATCCATTTACCCATAAAATAGACGCGCCGTTTAATGTAAAAACCGGTCACTTCGTTAGGTGTTTCCGATAAATTTCCTTCAAGCTCTTTCCACAACTCAGACGTAACCCTTTCATCTGCGTCCAAGCGAAATACCCATTCGTTTTTTATACCCACATTATCCAGCGTCCAGTTAAGCTGTTGAGCTTGATTTATAAATTTGTGTCGCAGTATCTTAGCGCCATACTTTTTCGCAATATCGAGCGTCTTATCGGTAGTGTTGTGTGAGTCAACAACAATAACCTCGTCAACATGCTCGCCAATACTATCTAAACAACGCACGAGGTTAATCTCCTCGTTTAGAGTCAATATAATTACTGAAATAGGTAATTTCATTCTTATGTGAGTTCATTATATGCCTTGATCCACTTTTCTGCTATTTTAGGCATAGTAAATTTGTCCTCCACCACATTTCTTCCTTTCTCACCTATTTCTTGAGCAAATTTTTTATTATCTAAAATTTGCATTATTGCAGTCGCAATTTCTTCTACATTTTTTTCTACCACAAGTCCCGCCTTACCATGTTCAATGTACGAAGCAACACCGACGTTTTTCGTAATCACGACTGGCAATCTGAAATACATCGCTTCAATCACCGCCATACCAAAATTTTCTGAATATGAAGGCAAAACAAACACATCACTGTCCTGTAATACACTAATCTTATCGTCTCCTAAAATCATGCCAGTAAAAATAATTTTATTTCTATCAATTTCATATTTCTCTATTAATTTCTCAATTTCTTTCTTGTAGTCTTCATCATTCGGCCCAGCCAAAACTAAAACCGCCCTTGATTCTTTTTTAATTACTTTCGCAAATGCTGGGATTAAAGTGTCAAAGCCTTTTATCCAGGTTAAGCGGCCTAAAAATAAAACGATCTTTTTTTTCTCTGGAATATTAAATTTTTTTCTGAAGTTCAATCTTTGGACATCTGATGTGTCCATATCAATACCATTAAAAATAACGGCTGTTTTAAAAAATGGGTATTCAGCAGAAAAATAATCTTCCTTTTCTTCTTCCATAGTAAAATGAATAAGAGCTGCTTTTCTTAAAATATTTTTGCTGAGCAGAGTCAAGTGAATTTTCTTTAGAAAACTTCTCTTTGTAAGCGGTATTTCCATTAAACTTCCGCGAGGTGAGATAATGTAGGGCTTGCCATGTCTTTTTGCCCAAAAAGCTGCAGCCCAGATTGGAAAATTCCAAAGACCGGTAGTGTGAATAACGTCAAAATTTTTAATATTTTTCTTCAAGGCGAAAAAAATTGCCGACGAGAAAGTGAAATGGATATAACCATAAGATGGGAAATAAATAACTTTTACGCCGTCAATTTTAACTTCCTTTCCGAGAAGTAGATCACTTTCTTTCTTTAAACTGGCATTTGTGGTGTAAACCGTAACATCAACGCCTTTTTTCACTAGCCATTTATTAAGATTATGAACGCTCCAAATAGGCCCACCGTGGCGATAAGCGGGTAAATAACTAGAAACTACGTGAAGAATTTTCATCGAAGCACAAGGTTTACAATGACAATAAGTAAGCATAGTATAGTAAAACAGTAATCAATTCAACGCGTTTTTGGCAGTTATGGTGAAAAAAATCTTCAATATATACGTACTCTTATTTCTGCACGGCATAATTTTAGCAGCATTGTTTTTTCTTATCACGCTGCAAAGTCACACCCAAAGTATATATCAACACATTGTTTCTTCTACAATTCAGTCGGGAATGAGTCAGGAGGAGGGTGCTATTGCGCTTCTACATGCCACGCACGATCTTATCCCAACAAACGAAGATGATTGGGGAATTTTCGGTAACTGGCCACAAAATCCCACTCTCAAAGAAAGGTTCTTTGGAAAAACGCCATCTATTTTAATCAAGGGCGGGGCCTGCGGCAACTTTGTCCACGTTCTTGGACGATCACTGCAAGAAGCCGGTTATGATATCCGTATCGCGCAGATGAAAGTTGGAGATGAGTACGGCGGGCATTATGGCGCGCATATTGTTCTTGAAACAAAAATTGACGAACAATGGATTGTGCTTGATCCCTTATATGATTTCTATTTTATCAATCCGGATGGTACGCTTGCAAGTTTTGCTGATGTGCGAAACGATTGGGATTATTTTAAATCGCAAACACCCCCCGAGTATCCTCGAGAAATGTATAAATATTTAGGCGTACGATACACCAACTGGGAAAAAATACCATTTATTACCCCCGCCTTAAGATTGACACTCAAAATCTTAACAGGTGAAGACAAGGTTCAGAAACTGTCTCTTCGGGTATACTTAATTGACACTTACCGCGTATATATCGTGGCACTGCTTATATTATATATTCCCATCATTGCCATTACTTTTGTGACAGTACGAAATCGACTCTCGGTCCGCTCCACAAAACAAGGCAGTAACTCAGAATGATATAAAAGCTATTAAAAGCTATGAATTTTAAGAAACCCCGCATTCTACTTATTGGCGTCGGCAAATTTGGAAACAAGCATCTCAAGGTGCTGCTTAATTTAGAACAGAAAAGGTTAATTAAATTAGCCGGCGTGGTAGTAAAAACAAAACGCTCTCAACAAAAGTTTAAAAGAAAGTATGCTTTCCCAGTATATAATGAAATTTCTAACACACTACTTGATGACGTTGATGCTGTAGATATTGTTACTCCTCCGGAAACACATTTCGAGCTTGTTCTGAAATGTCTTCCTAGAACACACATACTCGTTGAAAAGCCACTTGCTGTAACGGTTAAAGAAGCATCTCTTATAAAAAGGCACGCAAAAGCTTCGCCTCACATTCTTATGGTGGGACATATTTTTCGTTTTCATCCAGTGACTATACAACTTAAAAAAATTATTAAAGCAACAAAAGAACTTCCGCATTCTATAGAAAGTACATTTATAAATCCTATTGTTACCGATAACGGGAGAGATGTTGAGCTCGAAATGCTGCACCCATTCGACATTATTGATTACTTATTCGGAAAGGCCCTTATTAAAAAACATGTGGAGGATAAGGGTCGATTAAAAGTTGTCAGCCTTGTCTACCGCAGAGGTATACATGCAGTCGTAAGGCTTGGATGGTCTGGTAAGGAGAAAAAAAGAACCTTAAGTCTCTTGTTCAGACGCAATCAGATAGTATGCAATTTTGAAGAAAATACTATTACAGTTTACGAAAATGGCTTGATTAAAAAACACATCAATTGTAATAACACAGTAGAACTACTCGAGACCGAGTTACGCGCCTTTGTACGCGCTATACATACGCCCAACAGCGAATATCCGGACGCGGAGGTGGGTCATCGCATCGTGAAAATTGCTACAACAAAACAAGCAGACAGGGTTCCTGTATCCGCAAAAAAGAAAGTTGCGATAATCGGGGCTGGTATTTTTGGTACAAATTGCGCAATTGAATTAGCACCTTTTTGTAACGTAACGCTTTTTGAAAAAAATAAAAGTATCCTTTCCGAGGCTTCATATATCAACCAGTATAGGCACCACTGGGGATACCATTATCCGCGAAGCCAGGAAACGGTAAACGACATTGCGTCATCAATTGCCGATTTTGAAAACCGCTATAAGGAAGCAATCATTACTGAATTCCCTACATACTATAGCGTTGCAAAAGAAGGTTCAAAGGTAACCCCAAAACGCTACCTGGAATTCTGCAAACGAAACAATCTGCCTTTCACCATTGAATGCCCCGGCGAGCGTTTTATTAACAAAGAAAAGATAGCTCTTTGCATTAAAACTTATGAACCAATATATAACTATGCGAAGCTAAAAAGTATTACCGAGCAACTTCTCAAAAAACATCGCGTAAAGTTGCGATTGGGCCGTGAGGTGGTCGGCGCAAGCATTCTTCAAGATGGACGTAAGGCATTGCGAGTCAAAAAAGATGGGGTTGTTCATGAAGAATATTTTGATTATGTAATTAATGTAACCTACGCTCGATATAATGATTTCTGCGCATGGCTTAATTTCCCACGAAAGCCTGTTCGTATAGATCTTGTAGAAACTTTATGGGTAAAACTAAATATTCCCAGAATTTCGCTTGCAGTCATGGATGGACCATTTACAAACATAGTGCCCACCCACAAGGAAAACGTATTCACGCTTGTACACATAAAAGAGTCTATTTTAAGGCGGTTTGTTCCTAAAAATGGACTGGTGCCAAAAGATATTTTCTTAAGTTCCCGGAATTCTCGTGTGCAAAAAATTATTTCGTATAGCGCCAAATGGTTCCCGATAGTAAAAGAAGCAAAAGTACTTAAGGTTCACTATGTTTTACGCAGCGTTAATGCTTATCACGAGTATGATGATGCCAGAATTTCAAATACTACTGAACATGGATTCGGCTGTTTTTCCATTTTAGGCGGAAAAATTGTGAACGCAGTGTCATCTGCAAAAAATATCGTCAGACTTATTATTGATTAATAATCGTGCCAAAAACAAAACCAAAACACATAGCCATATTTATACCAAACCTTGGCGGGGGTGGAGCCCAAAAAGTCATGCTTAACCTGGCAGTGGAGCTTCATAAAAGAGGGTATAGGGTAGATTTTGTCCTCGTACATAAAGAGGGCGCCTACCTAAAGGACGTCCCGAAAGAAATTAATGTCTTGAGCTTTAGAACGCTCACAAAGCGAAGATTCAAAATGCCACAACAGGTTATTCCTTTGGCTCTTTACCTTAGGAGAGAAAAACCCGACGTGTTGCTTTCTGCAATGAACCCATGCAATCTCGTCGCTATTATATCGGCGGGTCTTTCAATGTCCGATACGAAAATTGCGGTTAGCGAACACAATACCTTTTCCCTAGAAGAAGCATCTATGGGCTTAATAAGAAGAAAGGTGATGCCTCATTTAATAAAATTCTTTTACCCTAAAGCGACCTTTGTTATTGCCACAACAAAGGGTATGGCTGACGATTTGTCCGAAGCCGTCGGTCTCCCAAAAGAATCAATGGTCGTTATATACAATCCCGTAGTTACGCCCGAGATTTATAGGAGGTCGAAAGAAAAAATATCCCATCCGTTTTTTGAGAATAAATCAGATGGCGTTCTGATAAATGTAGCAAATTTAAACGAGCAAAAGAATCATTCTAATCTCATAAAGGCTTTTTCAATTTTGATAAGAAGCAAAGACGTCAGATTAATAATACTTGGAGAAGGAGAAGATAGGGGAAAAATAGAGAAAGAGATTCGAGATTTGAACCTAAAGAAATTCATCTCAATGCCAGGATTTGTAGATAATCCCTATGCTTATATGGCACAGTCGGATGCTTTCGTGCTTTCTTCTCGAAGAGAAGGACTCCCCACCGTTCTCATAGAAGCAATGGCATGCGGTACTCCGGTTGTAAGTACGAATTGCCCGAGTGGTCCGGCTGAAATTTTAGAAAATGGGAGATACGGTAAGCTTGTACCTGTGGACGACGCGGCTGCTTTGGCAAAAGCTATTAAGAAAACATTGGATAATCCTATTGATTCACAAAAACTGCGCGAAAGAGCAAAATATTTCTCGGTCAAAAATTCAACCGATAAATACATAGAAACATTGGGTCTCTAAACGTATTTTCTTTATTTCTTATACAATAGCCAATTTTCTTGGTATTTTGGTTCATTGTGTATCTTCTTTAGAAATTGAACCGCTATTTCGCTGTTCGCCGGTTCACTATTGCGATAAGAACCTACATAAAGAGAAAGATAAAGTCGGTCAACAAGAAAAAACAAGAATACAAAATACGCATCATCTTTCTTAATTCCCCATTTGCGCAAAAAATTTACGACAATCTCACTGGTTTTTCTATTTTCGCGAAAGAAAGTTGCTTCCAAATTCCGGACATGCATTTCTACATAGTCACCGTTACCCCGCGCCCCCTCGCTTAAAAGCAAACTATAAACATCGAATAGAGGCGGAAATTTGGCATGAGCGTATTCCCAATCAATAACAAGATTCCCATCCTTATGATGTAGAAGCTCATGATAATCAAAGTCCCGATTTGTAAAGGAAAAAATAAATTCCTTATCACTCAACGATTTTACGGCTTCTTCATAGAGTTGGTTAACTATCCAAAAATCGTCCTTGCCTATTTTGTTTTTTATTAGCTCCATTTCTCCTTTGATGACTATAGCAAAAGAAGAATCCTTAAAGAGTTCTTTCACTCCAGTTTCCTTTGCCAGTTCTTTAATCCACTCTATGTGTTCGTTGCTTACACTTTTAAAGTTTCTTAATCCGTTCTTTGAAGAGATTACTGTTACAAGATTATCACCAAAATAATTACTCAAGAGCACACTGGGCACCTCTGCGCTTTTAAATGGGAATTGCTTCAAAAAACGCAGGGCGCGCGCTTCTGTTTTACCATAATGCTCGCTATCTTTTTTTGAGGCGTATATTTTTGCATAGCCGATATTTTCTCCTGTTTCGGAGTTAAAGAGCGGCACGACAAATTTTCCTGAACTTTTGTAGATAGAAAAAGATAACTTAATATCTCTGATATTAAGTCCTTGTAACAAGAATGAAAAAAGAGTTTCTGTCTCCTTATTAACAACCAAACAAAATTGTCTGCGAAAAACGAATCGGTAGAGAAGGGGTTGGTTTAAAATCCTAAAAACACCGATCATAAGTCTTTTTTCAAAACTTGGGCGTTTAGCCAAGCAAAGATGGGCGAGAGCAGAATCAAGAACCTCCCGCGAGTCAAGGGGAATAGCGGTAATTAATTTATCTACCTCGCCGGTCAAAATGGCAAATTTTTTAATAAGAAGTTGTTTTGTGCCCTCTACTGCATTCGCCCTACGGTAAAAACTTTTTATTTCTCTCCCGGTTCCGTAAATGACAAAAGCGCCTTCTTGTTCTAGGAAAGGTAGGAGATTGGAAAAATCGAAAGAAGAAGCTGGAATTGCCTCCAAAGAATCTTTTTTGCCTAAAATAAAACCTAAAATATTCATAATATAATGCGGCACTACGAATTTTTACACAAAAGCCACTTTATAAGCTGAAGAGCAATTTTCTCTGGCGGCTTGTCGGTTTTTAGTTTGATAAATCTACGGACGGTTTTCCCAAGTTCTTCTCCTTTTTGCAGCACTTCCACTATTTCTTCTTTGGTAAGTTCCTGTCTTCTTTTGAGAATTTCCTCCGAACTATTGGTGAGTAAAACGCAGGCGGTCGGCTTTGGCATAAAAAGGCGAAACGTCCACCACACAAGTTTTTTACTTATGGTCATTTGCTTTCTTGGAAGATGAAGAATGTAATCATAAAAATATCTCTCGGCAATCACTATCTCTCCTCGTACAAGACGTGGACGTACGCGGACATAGTAAGCAAATACATAATCAAAAAAATGATAAAAATAGCGTAATAAATCCAAAAAAGCGGAGTTTTGCCGCGGTTCTTTCAAGCCAATCCTCTGCCTGCTTGGAAGAAGCGCGGGCCGAAATCCTAAGTGGAAATGATGAGATGGAATACTAAAACACTCTAACAATTGATTGGTAAGCTCCGCAGTAGTACTTTTACCAACACCATCCGGACCAAGGATAACTACAAACTCTCCGGGAGGATAAAAGATATTTAGAATTTTCTTTAGTTTTCTTAGGGAATAAGGTATCAATTTTTTAAAAAATAAACCGCCTTTGACGATAAATAAAATTTTCTTGATTCTCCTCCATCTGAAAATATTATTTACTTTCCCATCTTTAAGATTTTTAATTATTGATGATGCAATAAAAGAAGGGAAGATCCGCCGTAGAGAATTCTCGGGAATTTTTCTTCCTTCATCTAAATACTTTCTTATTTTATCGGTATATCTTTTTGTATAGTAATCGGTGGTTGCGGTAAACATTCCATGCATAATGATATGTAAAAACTCGGTTTTCTTATCCAAGATAAAAAATTTTTTGAATGGTTTAATCCGCTCAATCACCGAATAAACATTTTCATACCTTACATCAGATGCCTCCAGTTGATAAAAGAAGTCAAAGTGTATTGCTTTAATTTCCTGTTTTTCTCCAAACCATAAAATCGCTCGTGGCATTCGCGACGCTTCTCTCTTCCGGCAATGATCCCAAATCTCCGAACCAGTATCATTTGCAACTTCTTGTATTACCCTATCTACTTGATCCAATAATTCGGGCAAGACAAGGGCGTCAATATCGCCGCCAATTTCTTCGGGGTATCGCTCGTAATTCCGAAACACACAAAACGGTATATTCTTTTCCTTAAAAGAATCTACAACTCTTCCAAAAATTTCACTTTTAAAAGTGTCTGACTTGTTTCCCTTAATTGAATTAAACATATATTGATTGTTCCAGACATATTGTCACTCTATAGTGTTCTATTTGGCTGGTAACGCCAACACATTTGTTTCACATCCAACGACCGGAAAGAAAAATGGAGTTAGGTGCCCTTTATTACTGATTAAAGACAAAGAGTATTTCTGTTTTTTTAGGTATTCTATCGCTCTATTGAGCACATTTTCATATTCCTCCGTTCGAGAACCACAAATTTCAAAAAGAATGATCGGATGATGCTTTTCGATGAGGTTCTTACTCCCCAAAATAATATTCGGGTCTGCTCCGTCAGTATCTATTTTAATAAAATCTACTTTTACTCTAATCTCTTTGTCTAATGTGCTAACCTTAACCCTTGCTTCTTTAACTATACCAGAAAACATTGGGACAATTGTTCTTGTATTATTGGTACTGGGTACAGCAGACGTAAATAAATCGGCTTCCCCTTCTTTATCGGACAAAAAAACTTCTCTTACTAAAATGTTATTTGCTTTATTAAGGACGATATTTTCTTTCAGAAGAGATTGGAAATACGGTTCAAAAGCAATCACCTTGCATGCTTTTTGGGATAGAGGGATTGTATAAACTCCGATATTCGCACCCACATCAATACACACAAAATTTTTATGAATAAATTGGTCTAATAACGATATTGATTCCTGTTCATACCCACCCATCCAATATATTTCCCAATCTATAGAAAACTTTGTATCTATTTTTAACGAATAACCATTTAAGAACGCGACCCCTTTATAGCGGTGTTCCTTGAATAAAAAATTAATTAATCTCCTTTTTCCTTTAAAATTAACTTTCCTTAAAAAATTCTCTAAAATTTGCCTCATGAGTTTTTTAAATTTTCGTAAACATCCAATATTTTTTGCGCCCTTGCAAGATAAGAATATTCAAACGATATAGCTTTTTTGTGACCAGCCAAAGCTATTTTCTTACGCTCTGATTCATTCTTAAGGTAGTAATCAACTTTCTCAACCAGTTCATCAAATGAACCAAAAAACTCGGCTTCCTCTCCTTCTTTATACAAAGCAGAAATCTCTTGAGTTCTTTCATGAAGCATAAAGGTTCCGCAAGCCGGTATTTCAAGGCTTCTGTGTGTGTGTTGGTCGCGCATCACCTTACCCAAAAACGCAAGTGCAATCTTGCTTGAGTTCATAACTCGGCGATACTCTTCGCCATATATGGG
>DRGK01000003.1 GCA_011050075.1 Candidatus Jorgensenbacteria bacterium | reverse complement strand
GGCGCAGGATATATCCCACTTCTTTATTAGACGGTTCAACACCATCAACAATTAAAAACGCGATACCGCGTACGTGGTCGGCAAGTATACGCTTTACCCGAACCGGAACTTCGTCCGGTAGCAACGCGATAATCGGTGCAAAGAGATCCGTCTCAAAAATAGTCGGTGTTCCCTGCACAACCATTACCAAGCGCTCCAGCCCCATGCCGGTATCTATACCCACCTGTCCCAAGTCTTCACCAAACGTTTCAAGAAATGTGAGATTTTTGTTTTTGTCACAATAATATTGATTAAAAACAATGTTCCAGATTTCTATCGGTTTCCCATCTATATTCTTCATATAAATCTCGGTTGTGGGACCGCATGGGCCCTCACTGCCCGTCGGTCCCCAAAAATTATCAACACCTTCCCTGCGAATCTTGTGCTTGCTAAATTCAGTTTCAGAAAACCCCTCGGCGGAAAAGATTTTCCTCCACGCTTCATAAGACTGCTGGTCAGGTACGGTACCTGTTTTACGCCAATCGCCTTCAGGGAGTTTCGCACCATCAAAGATGGTTACATAATCAATCTCAAACCCCATTTCCTTCGTAATAAACTCGTATGCATACTTGATCGCTTTCTCCTGAAAGTATCCGCCGAAGGAAAAATTTCCGAGCATCTCAAAGAACGTAAGGTGGTTTTCGTCCCCTACTTCATCAATATCTGATGTCCGAAACGATTTCTGAACCGATACGGTATTCTTACTTCCAAAATCTTTCTCAGCATCAAGCTCTCCGGTAAAATACTGCTTGAACTGCTGCATACCTGCAGTTGTCAAAAGCACCGACGGATCATCTGGAACCAGAGAGGATGAAGGCACCACCGCGTGGCCATGTTTCTCAAAGTATTCTAAAAACTTCTGTCGTATCTCTTTAGATGTCATAACGTTAGTACCCTTCCAGCTTCAATGCTTTTTCGTGCCCTCGTATTTTCTCGAGTGCTTTCGCCTCAATCTGTCGAATGCGCTCGCGCGTTACACCAAACACTTTTCCTACTTCTTCCAGCGTGTGTGTAATATTATCTTCAAGTCCAAATCGCATTGATAAAATTTTCTGCTCACGCGGCGTGAGATCCTGCAATACATCTTGAATTTGCTCCTTGAGCAACGCGATATTTGCCATTTGGTCCGGAGAGGGGGTTTGCTCATCACGGATGAGATCCGATAGTGTTGAGTCTTCATCACTGTCGCCGATTGGTTTTTCAAGTGATATCACCTCCTGTGAGATTTTTTGAATGTACCGAACCTTATCCACAGTTATGTTCATTTCAAGCGCTACTTCTTCAGAAAGCGGTTCGCGTCCCAGTTGCTGCATCAGCTCTCGCTTCTTCTGTGTATACTTCGTAATCGTTTCAACCATATGTACCGGAATGCGGATAGTACGAGAGTAGTCTGCGAGTGCACGTGTTACTGCCTGCCGAATCCACCACGTAGCATAGGTTGAAAACTTAAATCCCTTGCGATAATCAAATTTTTCCACAGCACGCGTTAACCCAATGTTTCCTTCTTGTATTAAATCTAAAATGTTCAAGTGTGGGCTGCGATTCACATACCGTTTCGCAATCGAAACAACTAATCGCAAGTTTGCTTGAACGAGCTTTTTACGCGCTTCTTCATCATCCCGTTCAATACGTTTTGCCAGCTCTTTCTCCTCTTTAGAAGTAAGGAGTGAAGTTCTACCAATTTCTTTGAGATACATCTGCACCACGTCGGGCATATGCCGACCTACTGACGTCGCGGCTTTAAGTTCTTTAACATTAATTTCCTCATCCGAACCATCAATGAGTGGTGATGATTGAAGTACTTTAATACCTTCCTTATCTAATATGTTATACACCTCTTCCAAGAATGGAAGATGTTTTTCAATAAATGGAAAATAATTCAAAACCTCAGCATCAGTCACAAAGCTACGACTGCGGCCACGATCTGTTAATTCTTTAAGAAGTGTTCGGTATTCCTCAAGCTGCTTCTCCTGTTTTTTGGAAATACGCTTTGGGGTAGTTTTCTTGCGCACTGCCACCTTAGGTTTTCTGCTACGCGCTACAAGTTTCTTCGGTGATTCCTTTTTAGAGATTGTTTTCTTTCCTGTTGTATGTTTAGCACCTTTCTTCCTTGGTACACGTTTTGTGCTTCGCTGTGCTGTTTTTGTGCGCGTCTTAGCAGTACTTTTTCTCTTCCCCTTTGGTTGTTTTTTTACAGTCATAGTTACGTATTTTTCTTTATTAGTGTATCAATTTTACCTGCAATGTTATAGAACTTTTCTGCTAACACTTCCACCTCTGTATCGTCTTCTAATAATGTGCGCATCTTCTCTTTTAGTACGGATTGTTTCTTTTTCAGAAACTCTATTTCGAGCTGACACATTAATTCCTGAAACTCTGTCTTTAATAGTTCGGGATCAATATCTCCGGTTAGGTAACTTGATTCCATCTCCAATAAGTTTGTCTTTTCGTCTTCTGGATTCTTGAGTATCTCACGATACTGCTCCGGAAACCAGGCTTCATGTTTCTCTAATATCTGCCAAAGCTCTTTTACGGTACATGCGACGAGGAGCAGCCGACGCACTATGTGTTCTATACGTTCTCGGGGTGGAAGCTGTTCAAGTGTCTCTCTGTCACCAGTCATATGCTCACGCTTCATACTTTTCATCTCGCCAAGCTCCTCAGTAAGTGCTGTTTCTGCAATACCGGAATACCGTGATAGTTCCTTGATCCACATATCCCGCTCAATAGTACTGGCAAGATTTTGAATTTTACCTAATAAATGACGCACCTTATTTTTACGCTCCATGATGTCCGTAATATTCTGCGTGCGGAAGTACGTTTCAAACAGATAAGTAAATACCGGTTGGGCGTCTGTAATAGCTTTTTTTAGCGCCTGTGGATCTGCTTCTGCCATCTCTGCAGGATCTTTATACGTACCAAGTGAAGCTGCCTTGATATGAAAATCAAAGGTACTGAATATATCCAAACTTCGCTCAAGTGCTTTCAGTCCTGATGCATCGTTATCAAAGCTCACTATTACCGTGTCCGCTATGCGACGCAATTTCATGAGGTGCTTCCCCGTCAGGCCGGTTCCGGAAACTGCAACCACATTATGCACACCTGCCTGCCATACCATAAGCACATCCATCTGCCCCTCAACTAAAAATACGGTCCGTGATTTAACAATAGCCGGCTTGCTCTTATGCAACCCATACAGTAATTTTGATTTTATAAAAATAAGTGTCTCAGGACTATTCATGTACTTCGGCACCTCATCGGTTTCTTCCTTGTTAAAAATGCGTCCCGTAAAGCCAACTACATTCCCAATATCGTTCGTTATCGGAAATACGATGCGTCCATCAAATCTGTCTTTATTGAGTCCACGGTAACGGTACGCAATGCCGGCTTTGTGTATATCCTCTATGGCATATCCTTTTTTAATTAGATGCACCACCAGCGCATCACCACCCGGAGAAAAACCAAGACCAAACTCGCGTATCGTTTCATCCTTTAATCCTCTATCACGCAAGTATACAAGCGCTGCATTATTTTTCCATAATGCATGAGCAAATGACTTCTGAGCCTCCGTGTTAATATCGTACAAGACCGTAAACTGACGTTGGTCACGTTGGTTCATAACCGCAATATCAATGCCTGCCTTCTCTGCTAATACACGCAATGCTTCGGGAAAATCCAGATTTTCATACAGCATGGCAAATTTTATAACGTCTCCACCTTCTCCGCACCCAAAACAATGCCAACTTTGCCGCTCTGAAGACACCATAAAGGAAGGGTTCTTTTCCTGGTGGAACGGACATAACCCCTTAAAGTTTTTTCCCGCTGGGGAAAGTGTCATCGCGGATTTTAAAAATTCAACGATATCAAGCTTCTGCTTGATACGCTCTGCATCGGTTGGCATTATTCATCAGTGTACTGACGCCACGTAGCAAAATCAACTTTAAGATTTTAACTTGTTTACAGTTCTTACACTGCTTTACTTCTGAATTCATCTCTCCACAATATCACAACAATGCGAAAATAAACGGCTCAATGGGGTTGAGCCGTTTATTTTGCTGGGGCTATGGGACGATGTTGGAACCGCAATGCTTGACTCCTCGGTCTCGGATAATCCCTCACCAAGCCCTATAAGGATTTTTAGCTTATTTTTTGTTCTTGATTTTTATGCTCCTCGGAAACCTTTTCTTTTGCTTTTCTAATACGCTCTTCTGATTCTGCCAATAATCTTTTATGATCTTTCTGCAACCTTATTACCAAACCATCTTTGGTTAAAACTTTATATTTTGGATCTAGTGTCTTACGAATTGGTTTTTGATAAGTAAAATATTTTGATAACAATTCATTGGTTACTAAAGGAACGGTAACCATTCAATCTTAAACATCTTAGAACGTTATGTATCTGGTGTAATACTATATTCAACTTCCGGAACACCAGCCTCTCTCAAGAGTGTGTACAGATCATCAACTAAATCCCTCGGACCACGTGTGGAACAAAATGTGAAAACAATGCGCTGTTTTGCTCTGGAAAGTGCAACAAAAAATATAGCGGTTCCTTCAGTATTACCCTTAGTGTGACTCCACCATGTTTTATCGTCTAAGCCAACAAATATGATTGTGTCGTATTCGAGCCCCTTGCTTTTATGCACCGTCATCAGGGAAATACAATTTTCACCTTCAAAAGCATCGAGGCAAGCTGTCCACGTTGATGTGCTTCTTGTGGAATCGGTGAGGTGTAAACGTAGTCCTTCAATTGCAATTGCGAGGTTATCTCCTGTACTGTATTGCAGGTATGCACGCGAAAGCGCCGGAGGATCGAGAAACTTAATGAGATTATCAAGTATTACTCCAACATATTTCGGGTGTGGAACTGTCTTTTGTGTAAATACGCGTAGTCGATCAATAAATGCTTTCAACTGTCTTTCAGTTTTTTGACACCCAACATCATTATCAGGGTCTATTCCGCGCAAACGTAAAACTGCCTGAGACGCAATACTCCAAGCTTCGGGTGCACGAGGTAGGGTTGCCACTTTTAGAATAGCTATAGAAATTTGAACCAATTCATCCACTAAGAGATCCTGAAGGGTTATTTTCCCTATACGCTTATCCTCATTACGTAACTGAAGGTTTTTCTTGTTCAATGCTACGGATAGCTGATCCTCAAAGAGATTTGTGGTTTGCTTCACAAGTAGTGCATAATCACGCGTAGATGTTCCACGACGTTGTATATCACCAACTAACCAAGAAGCGATCTGTTGTGCTTCAGTGATGTTATTTGGAAAATTCCAAATTTGCGCCACTTCCCCTTCAATTGCCTGCTCTGTGCACGCTTCAGCTTCAGCTACCCCCGCGTCTATTGCACGTGCTACGATTTGCTGGATCCTTACAAGATCTGGAGAGGATCGGTAATTTGATCGCAATGGTATCTCTAGAGCGGCAAAGTCCGATCGAAACTGCTGGAACGAATCGGGTAAAGCGCCGGCCCATCCCATAATTTTCTGTTTATTATCTCCGACCGCAGTAACGATTGTTTGACCGCCTCCGAAAGCAGAAAGTAGGAAATCATATTGAGCATAAGTTGTATCTTGAAACTCATCGACAAATACAAATGGGTACGTTAGGCGTAGTGATCGCAATATTTCAGGACTTACGCGTAACAGTAGTTCAGCAAGGCGGTTAAACATAACGAATGATACGTCTGAGGGTCGTCTCGATAAGTGTTGTTTCAACCACAGATGAACTAGAAAGTCGCCTGCATTTGTCGCATCCGTAAATTCTACGCCCAACTTCTTGGCTCCGATATAATTTGACTCAAAACCAGACGGAGCAACACGAGCGATATCAGTATGCCACGCACTATCAGCTATAGTCCGCGCCGTCGCCAAAAAGCTTTGGACCTCCGGCTTTGTGGGAAATATCACGTTATATGGTTTTGTCGGTTGCAATTCTTGAGGTAGAACTGTGAGGAATCGGTCTACAAGGCTTTTTGTAAGCGCATCAAATGTCAAAGATTCAAACCGAGACGCTAGCTCTGGTGAACATCTTTTTCGTACACGATCTGCTAGATTTTGAGCAGCATCCTTTTTGAAAGATATTGCCAAAATTCGAGATGGTTTGCGGCAAACCCCAGTCTGCAACAAATAGGCTGCACGTTGTGCAAGAAATTCCGTTTTTCCGGCGCCCGGCCCCGCTATAATACTCGTGCAACCCGTCTCTCGAAGGGCGGCCCATGCTGCATCCTCAAGATTGTCGACCCCCTGCGGTCGCCATGCTTCAGACAAGGTATATTTCATGCGGACGGTGTTTTAACTTCAGCAATTTTTGGGAAAATATTCGCATTTACGTGTTCGAGCAATGCTATAAGTTCTTCTGGTGCGTTCGCCGTAATCGCTTTGTTATCTAAGCGGCTTAGTATACGCAAGTGTGCATTCGGTTTGCTACGTCCGAGAAATAAATAGCGATACCAACGAAACATATCTTCATCGTCAGCGCCGTATGGTAATGGATCGCCAGCGTCACCGAGAACAGCCATTTTGCCATCAATCGTCATAACGGGTCCTCTATTGCCCGTTTCAAGATGTTGGTATGCCTCTGGGAAAGCAGAAAGCATGGTCCAATCAATATCTAGTGGCGCACAGAAAAAGACATTAAATTTTCTCAAGTTCTTGACCCACTCGGACAAGGATTCATCAATCTTCCTCCCTACAAAAGAGTCGAGGCTTGCATCGGCTCCAGCGGGCAATAATTCATCACCAAAAATTGCTTTAGGATCAGCGCCATTTTTTATCAACTCAGAACATACTGTTTTTATCCTTCCCCAACCACCACCAGCACGTCCGGTGTCGAGATCCAATAACGTCGCATAGGGAATTTTCAAATCAGAAAGCAATCGCCACAAGTGGTTAACGTGACGTCCGCCTAAAGGTACGACTGCAACGAAGGATCTGTCGATATGCATATTCATTGCTTCTGCCAAACGAGGAATTATGACCTCCTCTGAGCTTCCCTCTCCAAGTATTACAAATCGTGCAAAGTATATCTCAGGATAAGTTCGTACAGCTTCCCGGATAAATTTTGCTGCATCATCTTCACCATCCGGAATTAGGATTCCTTTGATTTTGGCTGTCCTGTCTTTTCGCAAGAGCTGAAAATGTCGAATCATTGAAGGATCAATTCGTGCCAAAATACTCGATGAGTGACTGGCGATCAATGCTTGTGCACGAGAACTTTTTGTAACGTCTTTGATTTGACGAATGATTCTTGACAGGTAAAACGGGGCTAGATTGTTCTCAGGTTCTTCAACTGCAATTACCGTAAGCGCTGGCAATACAATCCCATCGGTTTGAAAGCCATCTCCTACAGATCCGGATACTATTTTGTCTTCAACATCCAATGTTGCAGCAGTCATTGCGAGATGGAACAACGACCTCTGACCATCACTAAGGTCATCCATATTTCGATCTTTTCCCGCCTCATCAGAGCGAAACACTACATCAACCTTTTTTATGAATTCTTCGAGTTGCAAATCGATCGGTCTAAAGAGCGGTTCGGCGTCTGTACCAGCAAAATGGATTTCCTGCCAGCGTGTCTTAAGCGTCGCAGTGATCGAGGCGACTCCTGGCTCGGAACGAAACTTTTTGTTGAGTATTTCTCCTGTATCACCAAGCATCTCCCGTAGTTCATTTGACCAGGTGATGGCTTTCCAGAGACGCCCCTTCAGAAACGCAGTCACTTGTGAGATACCGTCTCGGACAGCAGGTACATAAATTATTTGAACTTGACTACGGTTCGATATACTCACTTCATGGCAATCTTTTTCTTCGTCAAAATCATCTGATAGTGTCGTAACCGCCCACAGCCTTTGCTCAGTTGCCCCCTCTATCGAGCCGTCATCAGTCCACGTTGATTTCAAATGCAGCCTGCATTTAAGATGACCACGATCGTCTGTCGCCATGTGGTTGAAAAACTCAGGGACCGTGGCCTTTGCTACAGGATCGTTTGCATCTAACTCAGGAAAAGCAAGAACTACTTCAATAAAAAGCATCCGCTCACTCGGAGAAGTTGTCTCATCAAGAGGTACGTGAAAATCCTGCCGCCTGAGACGACGTTGTTCATACGTCACGCCAAAAAGACGTAAAAGTGCCTGCATAACTGCCGTTTTCCCAGTGCCGTTGGTTCCAATAAAAGCTGTAATACTAGGATCAAAAGCAATCGTTTCCGGCGTAGGACCGAAACAGCGAAAATTTGATATTCTGACCTTTTCTATATACATGGATTTATATTACACTTGCCACGAGGAAGATGCGAGCACCAAGTGCCAAGGACCAAAATTATGCTTCTCGGACTCTGAACCCATCTCAAGCTGATTGGGCTTATGGGATGATGTTGGAACCATTCTATGTCTCTAATCAAAGGGTCGTAAGCGGTTCCTTGATTCATTTGAACTGTTAGAAAATGAATGCTGGCACCACCGTCTGTCCTGCTTCGTCAATAATCACAGAAAGTTCATTGATCAATTTAGTATAACCTTCTCGATTCTTAATCTGGGAAAATCTAGAGTTGAATATCTTTTCCTGGTCGGACGTAATATATGGAGCCGCAATACTCTCAAGTTGTCTATAATAAGCTATTGATTTGTTTATATAAGTGATTTCAGCAAGACTAAGAACTGTGATACCCATTACAAAAATCGTATAGATAAGAAATCCGATTTTAACAAAACGTTTGTGACCTCTTAACCATTTCTTTATTTTTAAATCCTTGGATTTCTCATCTTTTTTATTAATCTTGAATGTGATTATTATAGTCCCAAGTGCAATTCCAAAAAGTACCCCTAACCCTAGGGACAGTATTTGGATACTCACTCGCTCATAAAAACCTTGGGCAATACTCATATATATATTGTCCTTGTACTTATCGAGTCCAAGAGTAGATATAGTTAACAACGTTTTTCCTCCAAGATTTAGGAGGTCTCTAAATAGATTTTCCCATAACGCACTTCCTATGAGACCTACTACTAGGCTTCCTATGATTGTTTTTGTGTTTAAAAAGTTTTTCATAATATACTCTTCGGAATCCTAACCTATATCAAACTGGCTGCCGGACAGGGATTTGAACTAGTTGCCAGACGATTTTGTCTCTATATCCCAATAATATCACAACAATGCGAAAATAAACGGCTCAATGGGATTGAGCCGTTTATTTTTCTGGGGCTATGGGACGATGTTGGTTTTATTTTATCAAATAAGTCGTCGAGTACAAGTGAACTTGTATATTTTCTACTCATCGTGAGAACTGTCTTCTTTTGAAAACTTAAATCCAGGATGTAATCTATCTTCTATACCCCAACTAGTCTCTATCCACCTAGGATTGTCTTTGTCTTTATTAAATTCATAATGTTTTTCTTCGTAATAAAAACGCGCCTTTTTTCTAAAAATGGGGGCAACGGAAATTTTAATAAATAAATCAGCCTCACCGCTTTCTGTTTCCATAATAGCGTTTGTTACCTTTTTTAGAGCATAAGCAGATGTTGCACGATTATCAAATCGAACAACCCATGGTTTTACACCCCATAATCGCTTATCTTCCAACCACCATTTTCTTTCATTTGAATCTATATCACGCCCATTTATTCTCAATCTTATATCTAACCAAACAAGAGCTGGTATCTTAGATTTTTGGAGAAATTGAAAGCGAGTTTTCTTGACTCCTTTGTGGAATATAACACCAACATCAACATACGGCCTTAAAGCATTTTCTGCTTCTTCCATTCCTATCAACAGACCAATGATTAAGATTACAACGGTAATTGTTTCGCCAAGCGTAAATCCTTTAATAAATATTATCTGCTCAAGCTGAAAGAGTCTGAATAAAACAATTCCGACTAGTGTTATAGCAGAGAAAAACAAGAGATATATGAGCAATTTCCTCTTCATACAGTTCAGTGTATCTCGTCGAATTAAGACTGTAAAGATTATTTTCGATGGCAGCAGCTGGACTACGTTAGAGCCTATTTTTAGACCACCACGGAGTACTTTTTCATTCCTTCTTTATCAATTTCTCTCACCTTCAATAATTTTGATCTCCTCCGGGGTGTTATCGCGTATAAACATTTATTTCCGCATCCACATAACTGTCGTAGATATGGAAATAAACCTTTTGAGTTCGGTCTTCGCAGTCCTTTTTAGAGTATGCCGGCTCGGGTAAGTTGTCGTACAATGTATCACGAATTGTTATTTTCACATCAGCGCGTGTTTCTTCTTTGCGCTTCCAATCCAAGACAAACTTTTCCTTTTTCAGTTTGGTTATCAGCTCATGCGCGACTTTTTTCACTTTCTCCACTTCATTAGGGTTAAGATTTTCTTTCACGAGAAGGTCAAAGATCGCCAACTCCTCCTCCGTGAGATTTTCTTTTATCGCTCGTACGTCCTCCTCGCTTAATTCTTTTGCTAGAACGAGAAGCTCGTCAAAAAATGAGTCGAGGTCGCGAGACCCTGAATTATATTCTCGAATCAATGAATTAAGGCGATCAAGAAAATGTTTGCGCAGTTTATTTTTCCGCGCCATTTCTTTGATTTTTTCTTCAAGTTCGGCGCTTAAACTTTCAGCGGCAATATTTTTATTATCCGTATCATCAAAAAACTTTCGCAACGCCTCAAAATCAATCTGACTTAGATCTTTTAGTTTTGGCGCTTTAATGACAAATTCACCCGCCTTGATAGAACGATCAAGTAAGTCTTCAAGGTCTTTTTTCACTTGACTAACATCGGCCTCTTCCTCAATAACCTCTTTGATGCGAGAGGCAATAACTTTAAAAGCCGTAACTTCTTGGTAATAATCTTCCGCTTTGGGCGCGGGTAGTACGGCTTTATAAAGTTGATAAGCATCTGATGCAAGATCTAGATATCTCATTTTCGTCTGTTCATCCTGCAAAATACGATTCGTAAATACATCAACAAGGCGTATCTTTTCTGTGTCCTTTGCTTTCAGTAATTCATCAACATCAAGATCAAGCTTTTTTAAGAATCCTCTCGTCTGTGTGGTAGTTGAAACCAACAACTCAACAAGTTCTTCTTTTTCTTTAATAATGTCGTCAATTGACGCGCCGCTTTCCGGAGTAGCGTAAATCGCGAGAGCTCTTTGAATGTTTCTAAATACGCCGATGTAGTCAACAATAAGGCCGTTTGTTTTGCCCGGATATACTCGATTGGCGCGGGCGATGGTCTGCATGAGCGTGTGGTTCTTAAGCGGTTTATCAAGATATAACGTTGAAAGATTAAGAACATCAAAACCGGTAATCCACATTGCGCAAACAAAGACAATGCGCAGGTTGCTGTCTGGGTCTTTAAATTTCGTTTCCAAATCTTCATTTTGCATACGAGCTCTAAGCGGCCGCATATCAATTTCAAACTCTTCCATGTCGGCGATTTCATTCTGGCCTTGGCTTACCACTACTGCCATGTCAATTCCTTCGTATTGCTCTATTGTTTGTTGAATCTTTTCTTTCTCATGTTCGTCTGCTGCTTTAGATAGAGTGATGTTCAACTTTGCCAAATGGCGTTGCATTTGTTCTTTGACTTTGGCATGCATTCGAATGGTCGTTTTCTTATCAATAGAAACAACCATTGCTTTTCCGTTATACCCCCGAGCAGTGAAGTGTGTGACGATATCCTCCGCGACTTTATTCAAGCGATCTTCGCGAGTGATCAGGTGGTAAAAAGTTGAAAATTCTTGTTCCAGTTTTTCCTCTTCTTCCGGCGCAAGATCGTAAAAATTCATTACCCGCTCCAAATCTTTCTGAATATCAGGATTGACGTTCTTAAGTTTTGGAACACGATTTTCGTAATAAAGTGGAACTGTAGCTCCGTCCTTTACTGACTGTGCGAAGTTGTATGTTGAGATATAATCACCGAAAGCTTCTCGAGTTTTCTCTTCTCCACCAACCATTAAGGGCGTACCGGTAAAACCGATAAATGACGCTTTTGGTAGGGCAATGCGCATATTGGACGCCATGCGGTCATATTGCGTACGATGCGCTTCGTCAGCCATTACAATCACATTATTTCTGTTAGATAGCTCTTTCGGCTCGGCAAATTTATGGATAAGCGTAAAAACATGGCGGTGATCTTCTTTAAGCAACTGCTGAAGATGCTCTACAGAATCGGCATGCACTTCGTCCTCATACACTGCGCCACAAGCGGCGAATGTCTTGTATATCTGCCTATCAAGCTCTTTGCGGTCTGTAACCACGACAAAAGTGAAGTTCCCGGTTAATTTGCGGAACACTTTTTGAGACAAAAAGACCATTGAATATGATTTGCCGGATCCTTGTGTGTGCCAAAAAACACCAAGCCGGCCCTTATTTTTATCTCGATTTTGCACTTGTTCAAAGGCGCGGTTCACTCCAAAATATTGAAAATATCGAGAAATCGCTTTAGTGCGCTCGCCGCGGGAGTCATCAAAAAGAATAAAATTTTCAACAATATCCAATAGCCGCGTCGGCTCGCAGGTGCCTTTAATTACCGTTTCCAAGCTCACTTTTCCAACTTCTTTTTCATCATCTATTTTCTTCCACTCGTTGAAATGTTCGTACGCGCTAGTAATAGTACCAACTTTGCTTTCAATGCCGTTGGAAATAATAATGAAGGCGTTATACCAAAAGAGCTGTGGAATCGTGTCTTTGTAATCCCGGATATTCTGGCTGTAGGCATTACGAAGATTTTTGTGTGATGCCTTCAGTTCCACCAATACAAGCGGGATACCATTCACAAATCCGATCAGATCGGGGCGGCGTTTATGCAGCTCGCCTGTTATCCAAAACTGGGAAACAAGCATAAAGTGATTTTCTTTCGGATTTTCAAAATCAATAACTTTTACCGTCTCAGTTTGCTGTTCACCTTTTTCATTTTCCGTCTCAACCTTTACGCCATCTTTAAGCAGTTGCCATACCTCGTGGTTTGCATTCACCATACTCATTGCCGAGCGGTCTTTGATAATCTCGTCAATCGCAAGATTCAACGCTTCGGTAGATACATCAGGATTGAGTTTCACCAAGGCAATTTTGAGATAATTCATCAGCACCACTTCTCCCGGATTCTCACGCCCAAATTCTACGTCCATTTCGCCTGAATATGCATTGGCAAAATTTTCGGCGCCCCAAAGCCCGCCAAAAATCTTGACGGCAGTTTGCTCAATTAACTTGTCTTCCGAAAATGGGTTCATGAAAATCTTACTTTAATTTCATCTCACTTTTTATCTGCGAGAGATAAACGTTTGACTTTTGTTTTAGTAAATCCATTGTTTGATCTGCTTTTTCTTCAAATTTACTAAAGTATTTATAAGCCAGTGGTAAATTTCTCTTTTTGATAAGGTTAATGTAACCAAGCCAAAAATATAACTGGATTTTACCAGGATTTTCTTTTAGCAATTGTAGATTAAAATCTTCCACCTCTTTAATAGTAATGTCTTCACTATGATAAGATTTGTTTTTAAGATTCTCGCAATCACGAAGAGCTTCTATATAATTTTCTACCCAGAAATACAAAAACGCTCGGCTATATCTCCATTCATGAGTAGCGCTGGCATACCTCCGAGCCCTCTTGATGCTTTCCAGAGCAGTGTCCGGATTGTTGTCAAGCGTCGGCAGAAAATCTACTATTGCCTTGAGCACCCATCCACCGTAATTATTCGGATTAGATTTTAAAGATTTATCAAGCCATTCTTTTAAGTTTCCAGCTTCATTTCTGAAATAATAATGCCGGGCAATAATTAATTCTTCGTCAGATAATAGTGCGGGTATTTTATTCTTTATCACCTGTAAGTGGGGAGGGAGTGGCTGGAATTTATTAAATTCTCCCTGAAGATTAGAATGAAATTCATGAGCTAAAATCGGATCCCCCGATAAATAAGCAGCGATTCCTGTGATGTATCGTGCCGCAAGATAAACAATATCAGCAGTAAATTCAAAACCCTTAAACTCAAAAGTTTCAAAAAACGATATCTGTTTCGGTAGGATGCTTACGAACTCCTTCTTCAAAAAGTCTTGGGTGCGGATATTAATAGGGCGATGTGCAACCAACCCCTCTAGTTTTAGAAAGTATTTCTTCTCGCCGTCACTTCTTCTTTTCACTTGGCCATAAACATAAAAATGTCCCTTTATATTTTTGTGTAATCTTAAACCCTTGCCTATATCGTCGAGTTTCTCCGAAAAATGATTTTTCAGAACGATAATATTTATAACTTCGCCGCATTTCTCTTTATTAATATTCTCTTTTAGTTTTGAAATAAAATCATTTTTTAGCCTGATTTCTTCGTTGTTTGTCTCTGCGTGGATAGCCACAACAATACCAACCTTACCTTTTTTATTTCTTGGCAATCTATATTTATAAAATAGCCAAAAACAGGTCCAAATAAGAAGAGTCGCACCGTATATAGAAAATCTTATTTGTGTATTTATAATTAACTTCTCTAACCACGAATCAATACTAGCAGACAACACGAGGATAAAAACAATACCGGCAATAAATGCACTTACTTTGTATAAGTTAGACTCGATATATTTGATATAATATTCGTTATCCATAAAAACTATATTCTAATTTCTCCACCTACTAATTTTGGCAAAAGCAAATCTCGGGCTTGGCGTAATCTTTGATTCTCCGCAAAATAAACTATCATTCCGCCATATATTGGACCAACTAAATTATTAAATGCATTCAATACATTCCGACTTGGTACAAGTAATTCGATCTGTTTTAAATGCATAGGGCCAAAATTTGGCTGCGCGCTTCCAGAAGCCATACTTAATATCTTGTTTTGAAAATAATCTGCGTTTAAAAATTGGTACATAAAAGCATAGCTCCGCCCATCTATCGGCCTAAATCTTATCACCGATGTATTGAGTATAAGCGGCAAGTGTTCTTTTCTGACAATCGCAGATCGGCCAAGTGTTCCCGATGTTGATACAACCATATCTCGTTCTTGCAGTTGAAAGTGTTTGTATTTCCCATTCGCCTCTTCCTCGGAAATAAAGTTTGCTGAGTTTATATTTATGTCATTATTTTGAATAAGCCGAATATTTATAAATGGACAGCCGGTAGGGGTATATTGCCAATTTCTAATACCCGGACCCTCAAGAAAATCAAAAACTTCCGGTAGCTTTTTCACTTCCCACCCTTCCGGAATCTCGCCTAAATCCGTTTTGCTATCAACCATTTTTACTTTTTCATGGCCGGGAAAACGGAAGTATACAAACCACTCCTTATACATCGCCTGCGCCATTTTTTCCAAAATCTTAATCCGCTTCGTGTTATTTTCTATAAGATTGTCGTAGGTTGAGAGAACATAGCTAATCTTTTTTTGTTCATTTAATTCCGGAAGAGAAATATCAGCGCCAGTAATTATATCTGCGTCAACAGCCGGATAAGTGGCTCCTTTTGCGTGTAATGATAAGTAGTCCGTAAATGATTGATTCGAAATGAAATAATACAAAAACCTTGAATCAATCTGATCACTAGCTCGAAGCACGGCAAAACCAGTAGAAACTAAACGATTTTTCTCGGGATTTTTAATGTATAGAAATGAGCGACGATTTGGACGAACTGTTGATAAAATCGTATCTTCACTCTTAATCAATCTACGAGCACGGCTAGGGGCTTCGGAAAGATGTAACTCTACCGGATCCTCTGCAGTTCCTTCCCCCACGGAGGATATATCTGTATACAAAATCTGTTGGAAAGAAAAATCTTTACCAATAGAATCAGGGTTGATAAAAATAACTTCTCCCAACCTTACCCTCCGCCAATTTTCCGGTTGTGATTTTGTTTTTGGCATTATTCTGTACTTACAAAAATTTTCACAATACCCCAGATTAAAGCAGCTGTACTCATTACGCCTAAAACCCAATACACTTTTGGAGAATTATGATTCAAGGAATAACTCGGTGGATAGTCATTATCCGACACTAACACACCCTCTTGTACAAGTTGATCAAAATAATCTCCAAATTCTCTTTGTAAAAAGTCGAGGTTGCGTTTCATTGAGTCCAGGTTATGTCCATTAGGAATGGCGTCTTTAAATTGCTTTGTGGCGACAGGGAAAGTCATTTTATTTTCTTTATCTTCAAGAGGATTTTCTCTAGAAAAATAATAATCCTTAATTCTCGTATAAAAAGACCGGCGCTGCAGTTTATAAGTTGCCAGGGTTAAATCATTCAAAATTTCCTTTAAGATTTGGACAAATTTCCATAATTTAAATTGTCGCTTTAGATAATCCATAATTAAAAATCCAACTTCTTTAAATTCTCAAAAACCTTCTTTTCTAATTTATGCGCCTCGTCAGTCAGATCTTTAAATTCGCTGTGAAGATTTTTAACTTTCTCTCCAAAATTACCGTCGTCTCCATTTCCATTGTCAGCAACGCCAATATATCGGCCGGGGTTGAGTGAATAGCCGGACTTCTTTACTTCATCAATTGTCGCTACCTTGCATAGGCCTTTTATGTCTTTGTACTTCTTTCCGTTCTCACTACGGTAGCTCCTCACAATGCTTGTAATCTGCTCTATCTGCTCGTCGGTCCAGTCGCGATGGGCGCGGTCAATCTGCGTATAAATATTGCGTGCGTCAATAAAAAGAATCTTGTTCTTACGGTTTGTCCTCTTCTTACCCCTATCCAAAAACCAAAGCGTTACCGAGAGCGCAACATTATAAAACATATTCGGACCCACTGCGATCATTACATCTACAAAACCATCTTCAATGAGCTTTTGGCGAATTTCTTTTTCACTATGACCGGCGTCGCCAGCCGCGTTTGACATAACAAATCCTGTGCGCCCTTTTTCATTGAGCGAATTTAAAAAGATTTGAATCCAAAGATAATTACCGTTATCCGCTCTGGGTATACCGTACGAAAACCGTGGATCGTCCTTAATACGTTCCTTATCAATTCCTTTCACATTAAAAGGAGGATTAGCCATAGTGAAGTCAAATTTTCCAATACTCTTATGGCTATCCTCATAATAGGTATTCCCTTCGCGGATATCTCCTGAAAGACCGTGGATTGCAAGGTTCATTTTTGCGATGCGAACAGTTTGATCTGTTTTTTCTTGTCCATAAATAGCGATCTCACGCGAAGCTCTTGTCTTTTGCCCATTTTCAAGATGCCGTTTTACGAATTCGTGCGACTGCACAAACATTCCGCCGGAACCGCAGGCAGGGTCATAAATCCTGCCTTGATACGGCTCGATAATTTCCACGATAAGTTTAACAATGCTTGTCGGTGTGAAAAACTCGCCTCCGCGAGTGCCATCCGCAAGCGCAAACTTACCAAGGAAGTATTCATAAATTTTACCGAACGCGTCCCCTTCAATGTCGTCTGGAATCTGATTAAAGTTTTTGAGAAGCGTAATGATGGATCGATTGTCCAGCTTTTGAAATGTCTTAGGGAGAATGCCGGCAAGCTCTTTATTTTCGGCTTCGATTCCTTTCATTGCATCATTTACAGCTCTCCCCATATCCGTTCCCTCCGGTAGTTCTATAAGATATGAAAACCGAGCTTTTTCGGGAATAAAGAGTGTGCCGCGCGCATGATAATCCGCGGAAGAAACTGGCCGCTCACGCGAAACCGAAGCACCACCAAGTTTTTTAGCTTTATTTTTTCTCTTTTCGGCTAACTCTTTTTCGGTTTTCGAATGTTTTACGCCTGCAAATTTGAGAAAAATCAAACCCAAAACCGGCTCAGCGAATTCATTAAGACGCAACGGAGAATTGGCGCGCATATGATCCGCCGCCTCCCACAATCTATTTTCTAAATTTTTTATATTAGCACTCATGACTTTTGGCTTAATTAAGAATGGAGAATATTTTTTCAAAAACAAGTTTTCTCCGCTTTCCAAAAAAATCTCTAAAGTTTTCGAAACTTAAATCTGTATCTAGCGGAATGAGATGATCGCGCTTAAATTGCTCTTTTTTCTTTTGGTCGCCAGAATTATAATCCTCAAGCCACTCCTGAAAATCTTTACCACCTTTTTCGTTATTCACAGGTCCAAGCAATAATTGTAGGTTAGCAATTTTGTCATAATTTTCCATATAAAACTCAACATCTTCGTCAGAAAATCTCAGTTTCCATAAATCTCCTTTTTTAAAAAACTTTTTTGGAAAAATATGATCTTTGTGAAATTTATTATTTCTTAAGTCAAGATACGGATAAACTAAAGAAAGAATCGAAAAAGATAGGGCATTTCCATACTTTGTTTCCAGAATCCTCTCCAACTCCTGCCCAGTAATTTCGAGACCTTTATTAGTACCCCTGAACTCCTCAATTATCTTCTCAAGAGGAAAAGTTTCTTCGCTTTCTTGCAATATTTTTCTAATAGAGCTAAGTGTAGCATCGGACTGGCCGCTAAATACCCTCTTTAAGAGAGTAAGGGTGAACCATTTTTTAATGCGCTTCCGTTCTTCTTCAAAATGTCCTGAGTCTATAAATCTTTCGGGATGCCCTATTTTCTTCAAGTAGTATGCTATTGGAATGACTGCGTTAGCAGAAGGAAGATTTTCCTCACAGTACCCAAAGCTAGCAATAAGACGTATTGCCAACTCTACAGAGTATTTTATATCACTCCACTCGCTTTCTATTTTTTCTACATTTTCTCTATTAAAGTTTTTAACTCGGAACGCCACGTCGAGATCCGCTAATGTTGCAGCGCTTTTTAAAACAAAATCTTTTTTAAAATCAAATCCATCTTTAATATCATTTATACTATCAACGAATTGCGTTATTTCTTCACGAGCATCTCCTTTCCATTGCGCCGTGGCTACGGAAAGCAACATATCAGAATAAGTCAGATCCGTGCCAGCGCTATTTACTCGTATAAATAATTTAAGGACCCTTTCAATATCATCGGACGATTCCAAAAAATAATGAATGTATTTTTCTTCGTTAACGGCTTCCCATAATCGTTGCAGTGCCTGACGAGCAAACTTATTATCAAAAAGGTTTCTTTCAATCAAATATTGTTTTATATCTTCCTTATTATCAAAGTTTAAAATATCTCCAACTCGAAACCAATAAGCTTTTTGAGAGGCGTTGTCGGTCATCTCTCGCTGCCCTAAGAAGGCGAACTCGTAAGAAGATTCCTTTGCTCCTTCGTCCAATAAGTTAAGGTATAACTTTTTGACAGGATAAGCACCCGGGTTATTTCGTCGCTTATGTTTGATTTTTTCGGCGTATGACCCTTTTAAACCAATATACAAGGCGGTTAATCGTTGTTGACCATCAAGAACCGCTACTAAATTTTTTTCTCCAGTGACATCAGCGCGCTGATTATGCCTATTGTCTTTTTTATGATAATTTTCAATAAAATGATAAAAATGAAAATTTTGTAGCGTATCATCATTTGTTGTCCAAAACAAAAACGAACCTATTATGAGTCTATCCATAATAGATTCGAATAAACAGATGATTTGATCGGTGCTCCAAATAAACTCGCGCTGAATTGCAGGCAAAATATACCGCCGTGTACTAATAGAGTTTAGTGTCTCTCTGATCGATATAGGATCATTAAAATCATGTTTTCTTAGCTCCTTCATGTTATTTAAATTAACTGTTTCTCTTTAAAACTAAAGTGGCTATTTTTCGAAACAATGACATGATCCAAAAGTTCAATGCCCATCATTTTGCCGGCTTTCACCAATCTCTTCGTAATCTCCAGATCGTCTTCTGACGGCTTTGGATCTCCGGAGGGATGATTATGCGCAACAGTGATGTTAGCTGCCAAATATTTAAGAGCTGGTTCGAAAATTTCCCGAGGATGAACCAGATTGGCATTCAAGGTTCCTATTGAAATCGTTTCTTTGTGTACTAGTTGATCTCTGGCATTGAGATACAGAGCAACGAAATGCTCTTTTTTACTATTGCGCAGCTCGGTCAATTGAGCCACAACATCTTTAGCTGTAGAAATAGTCGTCAAATTGGTGTCATTAACTTCCAACGCACGTTTTGAAAGCTCAAAAGCGGCAAGAAGTGTTGTGGCCTTGGCGGAGTCAATGCCGCTTATTTTCAGCATGTCTTGATAGGTCATCTGTAGAATCCGTTTCTTGGAATGCTTGGCTAAAATTTGAGAAGCAATTTCGATAACATTTTTCCCGGTTTTTCCTGTTCGAAGCAGAATGGCCAAAAGATCCGAATCCTTGAGGTTCTCGGCACCTTTGGCAATAAGCTTTTCCCGCGGTCGTTCAACTTTCGGTAAATCCTTTATTTTTGGCATAGTTACTTCTCCCAATCCTCTATTATCACCCGCTTCCCGACTTGTTTGACCGTTACCTTTTGTTTATTGCGCCATTTGAGTTTGCGGACAATGGAAATAGGGATGGTGAGGCCGATTGAGTGGCCGCCGAGCTTGGTGAGCTTCCTAATATTTCGTTTTCCTGTTTTGCGTGTGGACATGTACGTAAAATAATACGTAAACCTTTACGTATTATTTTACGTAAATTTCTTTAACTCTTCAACCCAAAGGAATATGCTGACGACTCCTACTTCCTACCCTCTACAATTTCTTGAGATACGCTCTGCGGCACTACATCGTAGTGCGAAAATTCCATATTGAATGAGCCTCTGCCCTGTGTCATAGAACGAAGTGTGGTTGAGTATCCAAACATCTCCGAAAGCGGTATGTGTGCATTGACCACGCGAACATTGTCTCGTTCATCCATTGAAGATATTCTGCCACGCTTTGAGCTCACATCACCGGTCACGTCACCGAGAAACTTCTCCGGAACAATTACTTGAATATTCATAATCGGTTCTACCAGTTTCAGTCCCGCGTGCTTTGCAGCCTCCTGAAACGCCATTGACCCTGCTACCTTAAATGCTATGTCTGACGAGTCCACTTCGTGGTATGAACCATCATATAATATTACCTTCAAATCGGTAATGGGATATCCGGCAACAATACCCCTTCCCATTGCTTCTTTAACACCTTTCTCCACCGAAGGGATAAATTCTGACGGAATGCTGCCGCCCTTAATCGCATTAACAAACTCAAACCCACCCCCCCGCTCAAGCGGTTCTATTCGCAAGCGCACGTGACCGTACTGCCCACGACCGCCGGACTGACGAATGAACTTACCTTCCGCCTCCGCTTCTTTTGAAATTGTCTCTTTGTATGCCACCCGCGGCCGTCCCATATCAGTCTCAACACCAAACTCACGTTTTAGGCGGTCAATAATAATTTCAAGATGCAGTTCACCCATGCCGGAAATAATGGTCTCACCGGTATCCTGATCAGCTCCCATCTTAAATGTTGGGTCTTCATTACCCAATTTATGGAGTGCAGTACTCATTTTTTCCTGGTCAGCTTTTGTTTTCGGCTCAATGCGCACCGAAATAACCGGTTCAGGGAACGTAATCGTCTCTAACACGATCGGGTGATTGGGATCAGTTAGGGTATCACCAGTTGTAGTATTTTTGAGTCCAACAATAGCACCTAAATCACCTGCATAGATTTCATCAACTTCTTCCCGATGGTTGGCGTGCATGCGCAGAATACGCCCGATGCGCTCTTGCTTGTCCTGTGTTGCATTCAGTACATAACTACCGCGCTTCAATATTCCCGAATACAAGCGAAAGTACGTCAGTACGCCAACATACGGGTCGGTAGCTATCTTGAATGCGAGTGCCGCTACCGGTTCATCATCACTTGGCTTACGCTGGAGTTCTTTATTAGTTCTTGGATCTATACCTGTTACTGGTGGAAGATCTGTCGGTGCGGGAAGGTAATCAACAACAGCATCAAGCATAAGCTGTACGCCTTTATTTTTCAGTGCAGAACCGCATAGCACCGGTATGATATCAAGACGAATGGTTGCTTTACGCAGTACGGTTTTCAATTCTGCAATTGGTAGACTGGCTTCATCCTCCAGGTATTTTTCAAGCAATGCCTCGTCTGTTTCAGCAATTTTCTCTATAAGTTCATGTCTTCGTTCACTCACCTCATCTTTGATATTATCCGGTATCGGTATTTCCTTCACATCTTTACCCAACTCACCTTCAAACCCATATGCTTTTTCTGTAAGTAAATCAACAACGCCAACGAAATTGCTCTCAATGCCAATGGGGAGCTGAATTGCAACCGCTTTAGTAGTAAGCTGGTCATAAATGGACTGCAGACTCTTTTCAAAACTTGCGCCGGTACGGTCCAGTTTATTAATAAAACATATGCGCGGCACCTTATACTCATCGGCATAGTGCCAGTTTGTCTCTGACTGCGGCTCAACTCCTGCAACACCATCAAACACAACGACGGCACCATCAAGCACACGGAGCGATCGCTTCACTTCTACTGTAAAGTCAATATGTCCCGGTGTATCAATGATATTAATACGGTGCTCATATAATCCTTTCAACTCCTCAAGTTTTTTCTCATCAACCCCACCGATAGTGTAGTATGATGGCAGCCAAAAACAGGTAGTAGTTGCAGAGGTGATAGTAATGCCGCGTTCACGCTCCTGCTCCATCCAGTCCATGATCGCTTCTCCCTCATGTACTTCACCAATTTTGTGCGAAACACCGGTATAGAAAAGTGCCCGTTCACTTACGGTTGTTTTACCGGCATCAATATGAGCAATAATGCCGATGTTTCGTACTCTTTCTATTGGATATTTTCTTGCCATTTGAAAAGCAGCTAGTGATTAGTAACTAGTTAATAAAAATAGATAAATGTGATTAGCGCCGCAAGAGGCTTGCAAAAGCGCGGTTCGCTTCCGCCATGCGGTGCGTATCCTGTTTCTTTTTAATAGCTTCTCCTTCGTTTTTAGATGCTGCTATCAGTTCATCAGCAAGACGCTCATACATAGGCTTCCCTTTCTTTTTGCGCGCTGCCGTAATAATCCAACGTGATGCGAGAAAAAACTTTCGTTCCGGACGAACCTCTCGAGGAATCTGGTAGTTCGCACCACCAACACGACGTGATACTAATTCAAGGAGCGGAGTTACATTCTCAATTGCATGTTCAAAGGTCTCTACACCATCATCTTTCGTGCGCTTCCGTATCTCATCAAGTGCGCCGTAAAATACGTGCTCGGCAACCGTGCGCTTGCCGTCCCACATAAGATAGTTAATAAACAGCCCAACATCTATCCGGTCATACTTATGATCCGGAACACGTTCTTTCTTTTTGTAATACGTTCTTTTTCGCATACACTATGACGCTGATTCGCTAACTTTCTTCTTTTTTGTACCGTACTTTGACCGCTTCTGATTCCTGCCTTCAACGCTTCCCGTGTCAAGTACGCCGCGTACTATGTGATACCGGACACCAGGCAAATCCTTAACCCTGCCGCCGCGTAGAAGTACTATTGAGTGCTCCTGTAAATTGTGACCTTCGCCCGGAATATATGCAGTCACTTCCATTCCATTAGTCAACCGCACACGAGCAACTTTCCTGAGTGCCGAGTTAGGTTTCTTAGGAGTTGTCGTAAACACTTTTACGCACACACCACGCTTGAATGGCGAAGATGACTTCACCGGCTTATTCTGTAATGAATTAAAATAGTAATCCAAAGCCGGCGTCTTTGGTTTCTTAGGCGCCCGCTCCCTGCCTTTTTTTAATAACTGATTAATAGTCGGCATAGTGTTGTAGAGTGTACATATAAATAAAGGTGGTTGTCAAATCCCTTTGTTCATGACCATCATAAACACATGGAACGCATCTGCACCCGCAATAACCTGAAACATAACTGAAGTCAGCCCAAAAATAACATTACCAAAATAAAATACGAACAGTAGTACAAGCATAATACCGACCATACCGATCTGCTGTACCATGAGCGAATACTTCCGTGGCAGCAGCACAGTCAAAATTTTAGAGCCATCAAGCGGCGGAATCGGCATAAGATTGAATACCGCGAGCAGAAGATTCAGAAACACGATAATACCAACGAGAAAGGTAAATGGTACCGAGTACATGTAAGTGAAACGCAGTAATATTCCAAAGAGAACTGCAATAGTGATGTTTGCTCCCGGTCCTGCGAGTGCAACCTTGAGCGGTCCATACTTCAGATCTTTGGTCAGTAGATGCGGATTGTACGGGACCGGCTTTGCCCAACCAAGCACAATTGGCGAACGAGTAACAATAAGTAGGAGTGGTAATAGCACAGACCCAAACGCATCAATGTGTTTCAATGGATTGAGAGTTAATCTCCCCGCCATACGTGCCGTAGGGTCTCCTAAGTGTTCCGCCATAAAGCCATGCGCAACTTCATGTACGACAATAGAGAATAGTAATATTAAAATCTGGAATATAATAAATTCCATGTCCCCATTATAACCGTATTGTGGAAAGATGATATAATGGCAGTATGAAACGAACGAATGTGGGGATTATGTTTTCCGTACTCATACTCGTATGTATCGTCGGGTTTTTCTTCGTGCTCAGTAAGCTTCAAGTCATACAAGATGAGGTGCGCAACGTAGCTCTCAATCTTGATATCTTCTCAAGCGGGATAACTAGCGTTCCCGAAACGGTAACGCCGGCATCCGATGAAGCCACAACGACGCTCGCTGAACCACGCCGGACATATGAAGGCAGTGTCGTGATTCCCACTGCGATCCTATTTCAAATAGAATCAAGCCCGCTTCTTTCTCCAACCACGCAACTGACCGTTTCAGTTGAAAAGGTATCCAAGGCGAAAGATGGTTTCCTTACCTTACATATCAAAACCTTTACCAATAGAGCAACTTCATACAGCGCCTTTGATCCCGGTAACTTTTTTGAACTCGTAGAACCTTCCCGTTCAAACCAAAAACCGGTGCACGTACGCGGTGCGTTTGACTCTATGCCGCCTCAAAGTGCTGTTGAGGGTGAAGTGGTCTTTAAAATAGACTCAGGACGGACTGAGGCAGTACTCAAAGTTGACAGTGGAGACGGCGGCACATACTACGAATTTGACTTTACCAACGGCACCTACAAGGAAGCAATACTTGGGTAGCTATTGACGGAGCACAATAATATAAGTACGCTGTACGAACTATGCGCAAATGCGAACTCTGTGAAAAATCACATACGATGGGCGGCAAACGCAAACTATTGCGTGGACATTACAACCCTGTGAACAAGCACTACAAACGCAAGGCAAACCTGCAAAGAACAATTCTTCCTTCGGGCAAACGAGCACTCATCTGCACGCAGTGTCTAAAAACACTCTCCAAGAAAAAAAAGTAACACCCGTATTTTTAATATAAAAAAGGCACTGTTGGTATTCAACCAACAGTGCCTAAGGATAGTTAGCTAACGTTAGTGTCCGAAAAAACCTCGACACCTTGAGTCTGGAAGGAAATACAAAGATATCTCTGCTTCCCTACAAACTTCTCGAGTAGCTTCGTCTTTCACGGATCCCTTTGAAGTAAAAATGACTTGCACTCCGGCCTCAATGAGAATCTGTGGTCCGTCCGGGAATGGAAAGAAACTATCTGAGTAAGCGACTGCACCTCTGATGTCATGCCCGCTTCGCTTAGCACCAGCTATAGCGAGTGTTGCCGCACCGACACGATCTTTTTGACCGACTCCGTTCCCTATTACCGCTCCGTTCTTCACGAGCGTAATCGTATTAGAATTACTTGTGCTACCAACTGCACAAGCGAGAAGTAAATCAGTCTTTTGAGATTCTGAACACGTATGTCCAACAATCTCAAGATCAGGATCTTTGAGATCAAGCACATAAGTGTAGTTTGGTTGACGGAGAAATCCACCGCGCACATAACGAAATCGCGGTGCAACGTCCAGTGAATCCATACCAAGGTTTTCAAGGGCTGAGTTCTCCAGTAGGCGGCACTTACCACCTTTTCTGCTTAGGTTCAGTCTTGCTTCTTTACTGAACGACGGAGCAAGAACACCATCAAGAATTCGTTTTGTTCCATCCGATGTGTTCCATTCTCGTAGAAGCTTCGCTTCTTGCCCACTGATTGGAAAATTCGTCATCACCAACCCACCAAATAACGCCAAGGGATCACCATCAATCATGCCACGAAGCGCATCACCCGCATCTGTAGCAACTGAAGCACCGCATGCATTCCCATGTTTGGCTCCTACAGCAATGAACGGGATGTTATTGTGATTTTGTTCAAATACCGCAGCGATATGAGTGATAGTTTGAAGTAGCCGGTCAATGTCACACCAGTTTATGTAGCTCGGATCACTTCCTTCTACCAATTTGAAGTTTTGAAGTGCGAGACTATCATTCGTTTCTTGTGCGAACAATGCGGCTGGTGTCTGCCAAGGATTCTCTCCGTATTTGCAAGACACCACCCTATGACCAATTATACCGTCATAGTTACCATTTCCACGGAAACGCGCCGATTCCAGAGAATAATCAGCGGCAATTGCTTCTGCCTTAGCCGCTAATGCATTCCTGAATTCCTCCGCATTCGGCTCACCATTTTTAAGCCACTCTATAACACGCTCGCGATCACTGGATCCTATCACAACAATACGCCGACCTTTCGCACCCGACCTAAGGAGTGTTGGGCCGCCAATATCGGTCTTTTCAAGGACTGATTCCAGTGTTGCACCGGGCCGACAAATTTCTTCCTTAAGCGGGTAGAGATCCACGCAAACAAGATCAATCCATGGATAGCCCAGCTTCTTGAGCTCTTGCAAATGTTTCTCCATAGCAAGTAGACCACCGTGTATCTGCGGAGCCAGCGTTGCAACACGATGATCAAGAATTGGTGCGAGTCCGGTAATTTTAGAAACATCTGTCACCGGAATTCCCCCTTCATGAAGCACTCGTGCAGTACCGCTTGAAGAAAATATCTTCCAGTCAAGACTCACCAATTCCTGCGCGAATTCAACAATACCAGTCTTATCAAAGACCGAGAGTATTGCATTCTTTTTATTCTTTTCCATACACACCTCCTGTGTTTTATTGTTTAAGTTCTGGCTTCTTTATACCGCATTTTCTTTATTTTTCAAATTTCATGGGATAAACGAGCACTCATCTGCACTCAATGCTTGAAAACACTCTCCAAGAAAAAAATAGGCGATTTCGCCTATTTTTTTACAATGTTTTCAGCACTTGCATTGCTTAAGAACCTTCAAAAGTTTTTTCATCTCAATAGTAGCAACTCCTACTACCTGATCAGCTCCCCCGTAGTATACAAATAAGGTTTCTTCCAAAAGCACCATACCGCACGGAAAAACAACATTCGGTACTTGCCCCTCTTTCTCATAAGAAGTTTCAGGTTCAAAAATAGGGTTATCGGTACGTCCGATTATCTTAACGGGATTTTTCAGACTCAAAAGCACCGCTCCCACCCGATAAACTCCTTTATCAGAAACACCGTGATAAAGAAAAACCCATCCCTCTTTAGTTTTAATAGGCGGAGCGGCAGCTCCCACTTTTTTACTGTCCCACCATCCCTTTCTTGGTATTATCCAGCGGTATTCTTCAAGCCACGTATCACCCTTAAAATTCAAGGTTGAACTAAAAGCAAGATCAATGTCATCTCCGCTTCGGTGTATAATCACATACTTTCCATTAAATTTTTCCGGAAAAATGAACGCGTCCTTATCATCCAGGTCCGGGGGCGAAATGAGAACCGGCTTTGACCAATGCCATTGCTGATTTAAAAAATCATTAGAACGTATCCATGTTAAGGCTACACGGGGAGGGTGTTTGCCATCAAAGGCTGTATAGCACATATAGATTTTGTTTCCGATTTTAGTCAGTCGCGGATCCTCGCAGCCTGAGTTTCCCCCGGGTTGAAGTTTTTGCTCAAATGATTCGCGGGGAGTATAGATTGGCTGTGACAGACGATAGTCAATATGAATTCCATCTTGACTTGTCGCGTAACCAAATACTGAAGTATTGTTTTCGGACATTGCACGATACACAAGATGAACCTTATCTTTAAGGTATAGTGCTCCCGGATTGAACGTAGCTTTGCTTTCCCAAGCATGTTTTTTTTCTGGAGTAATAATAGGATTCTCTTTGGCACGTTTAAGTTTTGCAGAATTCTTACCTCTCTCTAGTATCTGACCCAATAGCGAAGAAAGTTCAATGGTGGCCAAGCAGCACGTAGTATCAGCAGCGCCATAATAGAGGCTGAGGCAATCCCCTTCAATTAATACGCCCGATGGAAAAATCATATTCGGTACAAGACCAATTCTCTCGTAATATTCCTCAGGGATTAAAATCGGCGCCTCGGTTCTGGCAATAATCTTAGAAGGGTTCTTTAAATCAAGAAGTACCGCCTCTGCAGTGAAAAGTCTCCGTGGAGAAAAGTAACCCCTAATATAAGAATAAATGAGGAGCCAGCCATATTTTGTTTTTATAGGCGGGGCACCAACCTCAACATGATCCTCGGGATTGCGTGCCAGCGGTAAAGAATGTTTCTCAAAATTTTTATACCATTTCTTCCAATAACGTTCAGACCACATATCTTCTTCTTTATCAAAAGAAGTTAGGCATATTTTTGCCGGAGGTTTATCGGTATGAACCGTAAGTATCGCCCACATTTTCCCGTTTATTTTCTCCGGGAAAAGAGCCATTCCTTTGGCATTAAAAGGAGTAACGAGATGCTTTTCATCAACTTTCTTTAAATTTTTGCTTACTGCCAATCCAACTTTAATTCCATCAGCCGTAAAAGGATACTCGGAAAGCGCCGTATAAAAAATGTAGTATGTACCATTCAGGTGGGTCACTCTTGGATCTTCACAGCCGAACCTTTCCCAAGAATGTTCCGGAACAATAAATCGTTTCCTGTTTTCAAAATGAACTCCATCTTTACTATCTGCAATACCAATATCAGAAATCATCATCTTTGTTTGTGCAGAAGTGTGGTAGTGAGGTAAAGATAATGCCCGATAAAGAAGATATATACGATTGCCTTTTTTGACCGGACACCCATTAAAAACCGCCTCTGCTTCCCATGACTGCTCTCTGTTTGGTTTTAATATCGGATTGTCGTTTGATCTTTTAATTATCATTTAACTTTCTTTTTTATAACCTTTCGTTTAAGTTCTGGTTTAATTTCTTTCTCCAGTGCGTCCAGAAATTTTTTCAAATCAGCATAAGCCACAGAAACAAAATTGTCGGCACTCCCATAATAGACAAATATCTTCCCGTCTTTTACTACTGCTCCCGAAGCATACACAATACCTGCTTTAAAACCATTGTTTTCATACTGCTCTTTCGGTTCTAAAATGGGTTCTTTCGATCTGTGTAGTACTTTGGTTGGATCGTTAATATCCAGAAGCATCGCGCCAACTTTATATTTTCCGGGATCACGCTTATCAATGGCATGATAAAATAACAGCCAACCTTTCTCCGTTTTGATAGGTGGAGGCCCCACACCTCTTACCCAGGTGTCCCAGCAACTCTTCCGTGTTTGTGAATCATGAAAGCTACTAATATACTCACCATCACCAAACTCTAAATTATCAACATAAGATACGGTTACTTTGGGTGTGATACTATGAAGAATAACATACTGACCACGTATCTTTTCTGGAAAAATGACCCAATTTTTATGAACTTCACCCGGTGGCGAAATTAATGTCACGGGCTTCCATTTCCATTTCTTCTCCAAGAAATCTTTAATTTTTATTGAGGTTAATGCTACTCTTAATCCCTCATCACAGGCGGTATAGATCATATAAAGAACATCTTCTTCACCTACCCGAACTACACGCGGATCTTCACTTCCTCCATAACTCCCTCCTGAAGCAAAAGAATAGTAGTTAAATGACGGGTGCGCAATGTGATGTTCATACACAGAATAAGATAACCGCTCATCAATTTTAAATCCATCATCCGAAACAGCATATCCTAATCGCGAAATACCCTCTTCTCCAATAGCTCGATAGATAAAATGAACTTTATCTTCAAGTAAAATAGCTCCTGGATTAAAAGTTTGCCAGGACTCCCAGTCATTTTTTATGTCCGGCGAAATTACCGGATTTTCTAATAGTTTGGACAATACTAAAGGAGAAGCCTTTTTAATTTTTCTCCTCTTTTTTCCAATTAGAGCTTTTTTTATTTTCTTTTGTAGAATTTTTTTAAAAAAGTTTTTTGATTTCTTATCGACCCACAGTTTCTTATACTCAACTCACTATCTTTTTTATCATACAAAAAGGATACCCTATTGGGGTATCCTTCGCAACAGTCAATTTATCCAGTTTTGGTAGCAATAGATACTTGTATGACTTCACATGACAACAAACACAAACACTTAAGTTTTCTGTGCAGGATACGGAAATCCCTGCCTGCCGGCAGGCAGGGAACCCCCGTTTCAAACTTGGACCCATAAAAATTTTGCTGTTTTTCTGTGCGGGATACGGGAATCGAACCCGTGTTTCTTGCTTGGGAAGCAAGTGTGCTGCCACTATACTAATCCCGCCCATTCTCTTTCTTGATACTCTCCTCTTCAATCTTTATAAAGAGTGGCTTTGGGTTTTTTATCTTTATATTTAGCAAAGCTTTTTTTATTGCGTCCGCTTCTTCTTTTGACCATTCATCAAACGAGATTCCCAACATATTCTCAAGTTTTTCTGTCGCATCAATAAATAACGGTTTCATAACAAGTAATATCGCAACTATTATAAACAAGGCATTGCGTAAAATTTCTTTCTTCTGTTCTTCATCCTCCACCATCCACGGTTTCTCATTGCTGAGATACTTGTTCCCAAAATCAGAGAGTTCCAAGATCGATTCCACATATTTTTTGAACTCCGGTTTTGCAAGATTCTGCTTCGCCTCCCCTACGATATGCGCAACATCGGAAACGATGTTTTCTTTAATTTCCCAACTATCTCCAAAATCCAGGTTTTCTGACAAAACTAACGTACGGTTAATAAAATTCCCAAGATTACCAATGAGAACTCCATTATGCCGTTCTCTAAAGTCGTCCCAGTTGAAACTCGTATCGGCATACTCTGGCATAACAAGCGAAAGATAAAACCGAACCGTGTCAAGACCATACGTATCTACAATATATGCCGAATCAACGGTGACTCCCCTGCTTTTTGAGAATTGCTTGCCCTTAAAGGTGAGGTATTGATTTATGACAGGCAGGTCCGGTACATGTAGTTTCTCATTAAACACATTCAGTTCTCCGGGCCAGAACATAGTATGAAACGGCAGATTATCCTTTCCCATAAAATAGGCATGTAACGCATCATCATTAAGCCAAAACTCTTTCCAGTCCTTACCAGTACGCTCAGACCACTCAATGGATGCAGAATAATATCCCATAACCGCCTCCCACCAGACATAAAATCTCTTCTTCTCAATTCCTTCTATGCGGTCATCTTCCGGTATTTGATCTATAGGCAAGGGCACGCCCCACTCAAGATCTCTTGTGAACGCCCGTGGCTTTAACCCATGTGTTAACCAGCCCTCCGTCTCTTTATACACCCAGTCTTTCCATTCGCTTTTCTTACTCTTAACATAGCTTTTCAAAAATGGCTCAATCTTTGCAAGGTCAAAAAAGTAATGTTCGCTCTCCTTCATCTGAAGAGCGCTTCCCGTTACCTTGCTCTTTGGGTTCTTAAGTTCACCCTGGTCAAGCACTTTGCTGCAGTTGTCACATTGGTCACTACGCGCCTCTTTGTATCCGCAATAAGGACATTCTCCCTCAATATACCTGTCGGGAAGAAATCTATCACTTTTGGAATCGTAATATTGCTCAACAGTTTTTTTAAATATATATCCTTTTTCTAAAAATTTGAGAAAAAAATCTTGTGCAATACGAATATGATTGTCCGTAGTGGTCTTTGTAAAGATGTCAAAACTAATATGGAGCTTTTTGAATAACTCAACATGCTTTTTATGATATTCCTCAACTATTGCCTCCGGAGCAACACCACGCTTTTCCGCCTCAAGTGTAATGGGAGTGCCAAAACAATCAGAACCCGAAGCCATGAGTACGTCATTGCCAATATACCGATGAAAGCGCGCAAAAATATCGGCCGGCAATAAATACCCTGCCAGATGACCGATATGGATATCTCCATTTACGTACGGCCATGCAACACCAATGAAAATTTTCTTAGGCATTGATTCTATTGTACACCGCGACCCATAAAAAATAAAAAATCCCGCCTCCAAGGATTCCGGCTGAGAGTCAAGTGGGTTTTCTCAACGACTAGTTCCCGAACGAATCAGCAAACTAGTGTACTATTGAAATCCCTTTGTAATTCATTCGACCCGGAATCTAAAAAAGCGGGATCTGCATACAGTATAACATATTACCAACCCCTATTCGTCTACACCAAACCGTTTATATTTATGCATCTCATCTTTCTTAAACCAGTACGCAATCTCGTGCTCTGCCTCTTTAGGTGTTTCCGAGGCGTGTACTAGATTCATGATCGCCCGTTTTTCGGTGTTACCTAGTATTGCTGAGTCAACGGAAAAATCACCACGAATCGTACCCATTTCTGCTTTTGCTGGCATAGTTGGTCCCACAATCTTACGCACCATATCCACAGCGTGCAGTCCCTGTATGACCATCTTCACCAGCGGAGCAGAGGTCATGTAATCAATCACCCAACCGCGCACTTGCTTGCCGATTTTCATTGGATCGTCCGTACCTACTTCTTCAACCGGGTCATACCCATACGTTCGGTACGTATCCAATGTCTTTTCTCCAAGGCGCGTAATCCACTTTTCGTCTTTTGGATAGTGATTATCAATATCTTCACGCGTCGGCTGAAACATTTTCAGTGCAATCACTTTAAGGTCACGCTGCTCAACGCGCTTGATAATCTCACCAATAAGCCCCTTCCGAACACCGTCCGGCTTAACCATTAAAAACGTTCTTTCTTCTTTTGGATGCATATGTTTTTATAACCAGTTACTCCTTATCAACTTTTATGTGTAGTTCCTTCAACTGTTCTGCATCTACTTCACTCGGCGCTCCCATCATAAGATCTCTCCCGTCTCCCGTTTTCGGAAACGCAATAACTTCTCGTATACTCGGTTCATTCTGCAACACCATCATCAAACGGTCAAATCCAAACGCAATACCACCATGCGGTGGAACACCGTACTGAAATGCTTTCAAGAGGTGACCAAATTTTTCCTCAATATCTTTTCGCTTATTCCCCATCACCTCAAAAATACGAGTGAGTAGTTCCGATTCGTGAATACGAATGGAACCGCCAGCAATCTCATATCCGTTCAATACAATGTCATACTGGTATGCCATTATCTGACCCGGATCTTTTTCAAACTGCTCATTAAATTCTCCTACATCCGACACCTGTGGCATGGTGAATGGATGATGCACCGCATCCCACCGTTTTTCCTGTTCTTTCCACTCAAACGCAGGGAAGTCTACAATGATACCGAACGCAAGTTCTTTTGGGTCTTCGGTATTTTTTCGAAGATCAGGACGATCAGTTTTATATGTATCCATAGCTTCCCGGTACGTTAGGCGCGGCATACGTCCATTTTTGTCCAGAGTAAGTATTACGTCTGGGTACAACGCGCGCACCAATCCGATAAGCATTTCTTCAGCAAGGTCTAGTATGTCCTGCTGTTCAATAAAACTCATCTCAATATCGAGTTGCGTAAATTCAGGTTGGCGATCTCCACGCGTATCTTCATCGCGAAAACACCGTACTATCTGAAAGTACCGCTCAATCCCAGCAACCATCAGTAGTTGTTTGTACTGTTGCGGCGACTGCGGTAATGCATAGAATGCGCCCGGCCGCAGTCGCGAGGGAACTAAATAATCACGAGCACCTTCAGGTGTTGATTTTCCCAGAATCGGCGTTTCAACCTCCACAAAGTCCCGAGCAGAAAGAAACTCACGCACATACTGCTGTACTAAATGACGCATCCGTAGATTATTTGTGAGACGCGGCCTCCGAATATCAAGGTAACGGTACTGCATCCTCATTTCCTCACCTGCATCATTTCCATCGGTATCGAGAGAAAAGGGCGGTGTTTCCGACTGTGCCAGTACCTCCAAACGCGTGACTTGTATCTCGTGCTTACCGGTTGGTAGGTCATTATTTTCCATACCGGATGGACGCCGCTGCACCAAGCCTTTTACACGAATCACCCACTCAGAACGAAGTGTGTTTCCAGTCTCATATATATCTTTGTCTTTTGGTGTAAATACAAGCTGCGTAATACCGCTGCGATCACGCAGGTCGACAAAAATAATCTTGCCGTGGTCACGACGACCCGCAACCCAACCGGCCATCTCAACCTCCTTTCCTTCCCATTCAAGAATTTCCTTAGAAAGAGTTCTCATACTCCTATTCTATATTACTTCATCTACCTTTTGAAATATGTAGTGTTTGTTTATCCAGCACGATACGCACCGTACCGTGCATATCAGTCCTCAGTACCTGCGCACCTACGTTTGCCAACCGCTTGAGCGTTTCCGATGTAGGGTGTCCATAACTGTTTCTACCAACACTAATAACCGCTACTTTTGGTCGAATGGCAGAGAGAAATGCTTCTGAGGAACTATACCGAGAACCGTGATGTGCCACCTTGAGCACATCAACACTCAAGTAATATTGTTCACGCAATAATCGCTCAACACGAGTACTGATATCGCCCGTAAAAAGAAATGAAATATCTTGATTTTTGAGCAGCACCACAACCGATGTATTATTGATATCAGATGCGCTCTTGAGCATTTCACTTGGAGCAAGAACTATAAAACACGAAGATCGGTAACAAAGCGTGTCCCCCACTCCGACAACAATAAACGGTATGTCGCGTTCTTGTATGATACGATACAGTTCCTGAAATACTGCTGTCTCCGCTCCTACTCCGTTCCAAAGCACTACACCAACATTATATCTGCGCAACACCTCTACCAATCCTCCTATATGGTCCGACTGTACATGCGTAATGAGTACGACATCAATGTATCGGTCAATAAACGGCAACACATCTCCCAGAGCGCGAACCACGCGATTATTTGGCGGTCCACCATCTATCAACACATCTACAGTACCTTCTAATCGAACGAGTGCACTATCTCCTTGCCCTACATCCAGAAAGTACGTAGTAATATTTGGATTGCGAGCAAGGAGGTGAATATACACCAACACGTCCAATATCGCTAGTGCCGCGACGACAACGATAACTTTATTCTTTCCTACCTTTTCCAGCAATCTATCAAACATGGTGCTCTAAATTCTTTTACGGTTAACCCACCATAAAATACCTACAATGAATATATAGTACATTATGACACTACCTAAACTTAAAGATGGTCGCAGCGGTACGTAGAGCATACTGAAAAACTGTATCAACAAAACTTCTATATGGACGAGAACATACACAAACCAACCAATTACGGTCGCAAGAGTGATCGAAACGAGTGCGACGGCCGCCATCACAAAACCTACTGCCATAGTCACCGGAATGAGTTCTAATATCGCAACGTTTGCTAAAAGCGCGGTCAGTGAAAACTGGCCAAACTGGGTAATGAGAAGTGGTGCCACCGCTAGTTGTGCAGACGTTGTGGTGTACAAATTATCACGCCAAGACAAAAATCCTTCTTCCTCTCGTGCATGCATAACTTTTTGTAATGCCGGTTTAAGATACACGATACCTAATAATGCCAAGAACGAGAGCTGAAACCCAACATCAAATACCAACACGTGCGGGTTGACGAGCACCATGAGGAGTGCTGCTAATATCACCGCGTTCCGCATATCGTACGTCCTACCAATACCCCGAGCCACAATGACCAACGAACCCATAATTGCGGCGCGTACCACCGACGCTTCAGCTCCGGTCATCACTACAAATCCAATAATTAACAGTACTGTCAGTATCCACGAGGCGCGGCGTGAAAAGATGGTGAGAAACACTCCCATTGCAGCCCAAATAATGATGCTAATATTGTATCCGGAGAGCGCAACTAAATGCGTCGTGCCGCTCCTGCTCATTGCTTCCCGGAAATCTTTACTGAATCCACCGTACCCGCCAAACGTTATACCATTCAAAAACGCCGCTTCACGCGGTGCAAGTATTCGTTCAAAGGTATATTGGGCTCTATTCCGTATCTCATATAACTGCGTCTTTAGCGGTAAACCGACGTTATCTTCAGTAACCTCAATCCTTGGGAAACGTGCTATTCCGGATATCTTCTTTGATGCGAGATATCCTGCATAGCGTTCGTACGCAGGACGTGTAATGGTACCGGTTATTTCTAACACATCTCCATATGCTACCTGCGGATAACGTGCAGATTTTATTAATACACCCCCTTCATATGGCGGTCGCAGCTGCACGGCAAACTCTTGAACCGCATCGCGGATTACTGGATTAGAAACCACAGTCGCAAGAAACTTTTCCGGTGTGTCAAATACTATATGTTGCGTACGTACCGCAACATCATATGCTTCAAAATACACAGCGCCAACGGGCACGAGTACCGTTAACGCACAGAACCACAGAAACTGCCTTCTGTGGTTTATGAAGTATGTAAGTAGAAAAACGGCAGCGAGCAAGAGGGTACCGTATACAATACCGGCACCGAGTCCAATACTCTTGAAAAGTACCCCGACAAGAAAGGACAATGATGCAAAGAAAAAGATCTGGTACGGCTGCACTATGTTACTCTACCATATGCCGTACTAGACGATGATACCACCGCCGAGCAACTCTCCCTCTCTTGAGTAAAACACTGCTGACTGGCCGGGAGCGACAAACTTTTGAGACTCTTCAAAGGTTAGATTATAGGTGCCAGGTGTTGAGCTATAGATAACCGCTTTCGCAAGTGGTTGTCTATATCGTATTCGTGCCATAATGGGAATTTCTTTATTCTCAATTTCAAATTCCCGATTCACAAAACTCACATCACGGAGTTCAATTTCTTTTTTAGACGCTATTACACTATCACGGCCTTCGGCAACCGTAAGCGTGTTTGTATGTATATCTTTCCCCACCACATAGTGGGGTTGAGAACTGCTACCGTGCGCTAAATTACCAACACCTATGTGCCTCTGTCCAATGGTATAAAATTGGACACCCTCATGTGTGCCTATATTTTCTCCATTCTCATTCACCACACTACCACTACGCAACGGAATATATTTTTGCAGAAAGTTGCGCAGATGTATCTGTCCTAAAAAACAAATACCTTGAGAATCTTTCTTTTCTGCGGTCAGTAACCTTGCTTCACGTGCAATATCACGCACCTCTGACTTCAAATAGTCCCCTACTGGAAAGAGACAGTACTGCAATTGTTCTTGTGTGAGCGTCCAGAGGAAATAGCTTTGATCCTTATTCTTATCTTTAGCAATATATAACCGTTTATTTTGTAAGCGTATGTAGTGTCCAGTAGCAATATAGTCCACTCCCATTTCAAGTGCTTTCTTCAAGAACAGCCCAAACTTTATCTCCTTGTTGCACATTATGTCAGGATTTGGCGTAATGCCCCGTGCGTACCCGTCAATCATATACTGCACGACACGTTCCCAGTACTCTTTCTCAAAATCAAATGTGTAGAATGGAATATCAAGCTGCGCGGCTACGCGACGTGCATCGTCCGCATCACGCTCAGCACAACCATCCACATTATAGGAATGTATAAAAATACCGGTAACATCATACCCTTCTTTTTGCAACAAAAGCGCCGCGACGGAACTATCCACGCCACCCGATAGACCAACAAATACTTTTTTAATATCTTTCTTTGACATACGGGTGTATTATTTTTTAGTATTGAAGAGAAGTCAAATGTTACACTACAACGATTTAAAACCTGGTGTTCAATTTATTAAAGATGGTGAGCCGCATATCGTCATTGAATATAGTCATGTAAAAAAACAGCGCGGTAAACCAATTGTACAACTCAAGACCAGAAACCTAATATCCGGAAAGCTTTCAGATGTGACAGCGCACCAAAACGATTCATTTGAGGAGGCAATTATTACAAAATCACCGGTAATCTTTATATACGACAACAAAGGCATATATTGGTTTCGTAATCCTGATAATCCCCGTGATCGTTTCTCGCTTAATGAAACGATACTCGGTGAAAGCCGCTATTATCTCATTCCCGAACTTGAAGTGCAGGTTCTCACATTCAAAGAGCAAATAATTAATATTGAGCTCCCTATTAAAGTGGACATTAAAGTAACAGAGGCTCCACCAAACATTAAGGGCAATACCGCAGATGGAGGAACAAAGCCTGTTATTACGGAAACCGGCCTAAAGGTGAATACTCCCCTCTTTATCGAGCGAGGTGACACCATTCGGGTCAATACCCAAAACGGAACATATACCGAACGAACTGAGAAGAGTGCTATGTAGGAACTGACGTATCCTCGTCATTCGTCTGCTGCATTTCATTGAGCGCATCTTGCAACGCACTGCGCAGTCCGGTAATGCTTGGTCCTTTGCTGTGTTTCTTTTCTTTGTTTGATTTTTCTGATTGTTCTTCTGATGTCTTAACTTTAAGCTCACTCAAAGACATCTCTTTCTTTGGCATGCTGAATGTCGACATACCTCCTTTTACTACAGAGGGTTTCGGTGTTGTAGTATATGTTTTTTTCTTCGGTTTTGGTTTCTTACCTTCAAACTCAATCCCTAATGCTGAAAGGTCAGTCATGTACTCAGCGCGCTTGTGTCCGGTAAAATCGCGAGAGGTAATGACCGGCTTCATTTCCCCTGATTTGATCTTTGCGAGACAGTCTCTACAGTACACCGGACGTGATTCATCCGGTTTGAAGTTCACCGTCGTATCTTTGCTGCACGATGCACATACAACGTCATACTGCCCCTTAATATCTTCACTATCCTCCATAATACCACTCCAGTTGCTAATTTCCTTTTCTACTTTCTCACGAGGCCGCGCATAGCGTTTATTGGACTCTTTAATAACTTCATCACGCATAGACAATGATTCTTGTACTCTAAGTGAAGGTAATGTGATTGCAGAAAAGGGGCGGCTGGTAACTCCCTCCACCATAAGCTTGAGATAAATACGGTAGTTTGGCAGGTTCACGATATCCTGCATAGTAAATTCAGGATCAAATTCTTTCTCAAGAAACTCCGCATCAGCAGCACCAACACGAAACGTAATCAACGTACCCACGTTACCAAACACAGCATCTCGCACTTTTGTGGACACATCGGTAACCAATTGACCAATATATTGATGCGTCAATATAAGGTCAAGACGGTATTTGCGCGCCTCCGAAAGAATACCTGCAAATGACTCGGTGGCAAAGTTCTGAAACTCGTCAATGTATAGGAAAAAATCCTTCCGCTCGCTCTCTGGAATGCGCACGCGCTCCATCGCTGAAAGTTGAATTTTGGTAATGAGCATTGCTCCTAAAAGCGCAGAGTTATCCTCGCCGATCCTTCCCTTTGATACATTAATAAGGAATATCTTCCTCGTATTCATGATATCAAAGATGCTAATCGTGCTCTCTGACTGACCAACAATGTTTCTGATGAGTGATGTTGATAGAAACTGGCCAACCTTGTTCTGAATAGGAGCAATTGCTTCATTTCTAAATCTGTCCTGCCACTGTTCATATTCGTGAACCCAGAATGCTTTGACCACCGGGTCTTTCAGATTAGCAATAATTTTTTGCCGATAATCTTTGTCAGTCAACAACCGTGTCACTCCCAAAAGTGTTGAACCGGGCGTATCAAGTAACGCAAGCACCGCATTATTCATAATGTACTCCATCCGCGCTGACCATACATTTGCCCATATCTTGGTGAAAATACCCATTAATCCGGATGCAACGAGGTGCTTATATTTAGGGTCTGGAATTTCGAGTATGTTAAAACCCACGTGATTATCCGGATCGGCTGGATTGAAATACACGACGTCCTCAATACGTTCTCTTGGTACCTTTTCAAGCAAACTCTCAACAAACTCACCGTGCGGATCTACCACACAGATGCCCTCACCGTTCACAATGTCCTGCACCGCCATATTATGCAGGAATGTAGTTTTGCCCGTGCCGGTCTTTCCGATCACATACATATGCTGGCGTCGGTCGGCACGCTTAATGCCAAATAGCCGGTTTGTTCCACGGAAGTCGGTTTTTCCGAAATAGATAACGTCTTTACTTGGTTTTATGTCAATCATTACTGGTAATTGTAGTTCATTACTAAGTCCTGTTCAAAAATCACGCACGAACGAGACAAGAAGTCCTATTGATGCACCCGCAGCGCCTTTTGCAAGGTACTCACCTTCAATGGTCGTCATGCGCGGCGCAATATCTATATGCACCCATGGATATTGCTTCGCAAACTGCCAGAGAAATACTGCACCGGTAATTGCGCCACCGTATTTTGTCTTTCCCATATTTGCCACGTCACCAAACGTACCCTTCACTTCTTCTTCATATTCTTCCCAAAGGGGTAACGGCCAAAGAAGGTCTCCAACGACTTCTCCAGCTTGCCGCAACTTTTTTTCTACTACTGTATTTGTTGTAAATAATGCTGACGCGCGCTGTCCCAACGCAACCATTGCAGCGCCGGTTAATGTCGCCACATCAATAACGAGCCGCGGTGCATACCGTTCTGCGTACGTTAAAGCGTCTGCCAGTATCACCCGTCCCTCCGCATCGGTGTTTAGCACCTCAATGGTTTTTCCCGACATCGTCTTCAAAAGATCACCGGGATGGTAACTTGAGCCGGAAGGCATATTCTCAACCGCAGGAATCAGGCAAATAATATTTTTCTTTACCTTCAACCGTACAAGTGCGGCGAGTGTATGGATTACCGCCGCGCCTCCGGACATATCCATATGCATTTCATAAATTCCGTTACCCTGTTTAAGATTCAGGCCTCCGGTATCAAACGTTACCCCTTTTCCAACGAGCACTATTGGTTTCTCACTCTTTTTCCCCTTCAGGTACTCCATTACAATAAATCGTGGTTGTTCTGACGAACCTCTGGAAACCCCCAATATACCTCCCATTTTGAGTTTTTTAATTGCCGACTCGGTCAATATGCGCACCTTACATCCGGTTCTGTGACCTATACCTTGTGCCGCTTCGGCAAGTTTCTGCGGTGTCATATCACCTCCCGGCGTATTAGAAAGTGCCCGCGCATCATTGATTTCTTCGCCAATAATCTTCCCCGTATTCAAATTCGCTTGTACATTCCGTACATGAGGAGTAAAAACATGAACCTCTTTTACAAAAAACCATCCTTCTTTCGGCTTCGTTTTATACATAACAAACTCAAAATTAGCGAGTTCAAGCTGTGTTGCCAGTATCTCAGCAAGCGTGTTTACATCAACTTTCTTTCCTGCTCGAAAGTCTCCAAGGTTAACTACAAGACTGCTCATTCTCTCTTTCCGGGCAACTGAAATAATACGGCGCATCGTACGAATTGCCTTTCGGTGGTTATATTCCTTACCTATCCCCATTACAAGCGCTCGCCTGCCACTCAAGAGGAAAACTGTGTGCGTGTAGATACCTTCCAAGTGGGTATGCTTACCAAATAAGTGAAGTTGCTCTTGATCACTCTTGGACAACTGCTGAAAAAATAGATGCTTCTCTGGTTTTTCTTTTTCTCTCAGTATAAAAACCGGTGTCACACTTTTCAAAAGTTTTTTAGTACAAACAATTTTCATACATTCTCGCTACCTGATTATGCTACTTCTGCATTATAACACCATTATACTCATCAATCTGCTCACAAAACTTCTGATTGATAACATTTTTTGCACAATATATGCTTCACTTCCTCTTTCGGATAATTAGTCTCAAACTCGGTCCCGCATTTAGAGCACGTTCGCTGGAACACACGCAAATTCTTCACCCACTGCTCAAATTTTTCATTGATACGGCAGAACGGGCACTCGCGCGGAAGCGGCACATTCATGCTTCGCAGGAACGACAGCTCCATTCCAGCAATGCGGTACCCTTTCCCGCACGCTTCGCACGCAATGGTTTCCTTGAGAATATTGTCCTCGACGTCCCCGATGTGGTCGGGAAGTTCGCTCACCTGTTTCGTAATTGTGTAGCTGCGCTCTTCCGACTCAGCATACCGGTACCCCGCCGCCTCTGCTGCATCACGCGAGAGCGGGAAAAAGTTGGACGCGATCGTTTCATTGTACGCAAACGGCGAAAGCTCTGTCGGAAAGAACTCTCCGTACCGATACACGCGTCCGCTCTTGTCGGCATACGACATTTCGTTCATGTGCGCGATGATCTGCTCCCGCAGCTTCTCGTACTCGTCCTTCGGGTACCGCTTGTTCATGATTACATAGTCGCCCTTTTTCACTGACACGCACCCGAAGTGGTGAGCGCCCGTGGAGAGCTTGCAATAGTCCGCGTCCATGAGCCCGAGACCGGATTCGTTGCAGAATCTGACGTCCGAAACATCTTCTCCCACGTTGCAGCACTCGTAGCAACGCGACATGTTGTTTCCCCAGCTCGAGATGTCGTATGAGTCCCTGATCGGCGGATTCTGAACCATAAGCAAATATTTTGAATCTTCAGCACCGATAGTCTCGAAGCATTCTTTGCAGTTCTTGGACTGAAACACATGGGTCCCCGTACAATTCGTGGCGAACTCATCTTTAGTCGGCTTCGGCGGGAGCGTCGCCCAGTGCTCTTCCGCTCTCCGCTGTACCTCTTGGTACGTGCGGTAGCTCCCGAGGTCCCACTGCTTCATCTTTTCCTCATACGCTTCCTTAGAATAGGGTTTATTGAATATGTGATACTTTTTGTTCCGCAGGTTCGCAGAAGCGAAGCAGTTCTGGCAGTTCATAGAGTCCTTGAGGAACGCGCAGTTGATAGATTCGGTAACTTGGCTCCGTCCTCCGATACACCCGTTGTTGCGCCACGAGTGCATCATGTCGTAGCATCGCTCAGATGAAATAATGAGCGATGAATCAAATACCGACTTGCAGCTGTTCAAATAGAAGCCGTAGGCAGAGTCTTCCATGTAATCGGCATGGAAGAGGAGGTAGCAGTTCTTGAGGTGACCGGCGTGGCTCGAGTACGGAGACGTTTGCATTGCCGGAATGTCGAGCGAAATACCAAGTACAGGAGTCGCTTGCCACAGTTCTTTGAACTGTTCAAAGAACGGCCTTGAAAAATCATAGTCACGTCCGTACTCAAAAACATCCCAATCGTCCGACCACCAACATTTAGGACAGTAAACGACGTACGGAGCACCAGCTTTGAAAGTTGAAATAAACTCCTTTTTACAGAAATCGCACGGGCGCTTGTACAAACTAAAAATATTAAAGAACGCAAGCCGCCTCTGCAAACGACACTGTGGACAGAACGTCGGCGGCGGTACTTTAATCTTTCTATAGAAATCAAAGTCATCCGGCTCAATTATGAACTCACGCTTGCAGTTTTGGCAGGCTTGCACTGAGTTTGTCGAAGTGATCTTTTTTTCGTTAGTCATTGTAGTGAAGTGCTATGACGCGTCATAGCGTGCTTAGTTAGACAACTTCTGCTTGATAGCACTGTTCGCAGTACACGGTCTCTTTTCGCTCTGGCGCGTATGAGGTCTCAATATCTTTATTACACCTATCACAGGTTCGTTTATAGAACATGAGATTTATTTCAAATCCTTCCCGCCATTTCTGCATGCGGATGCTCGGATGTTCCCGCGAGAGCGGTAAGCCGTACCTTCGACAAAACTCCAGTTCCGGTTTAATGATACGGAAGCTCTTACTATTTTTTTCATCAAAGATAACCTTTTCAAGGATATCATCTTTTACGTCTCTAATGTCTGATGGTAATTCACTCACGTTTACTTTCTCACCACCAGTTTCTTCCACTGACTCCTCTACCAGAGCAGTATCGTATCCATACTTTGCAGCTGTTCCATAGTCTCTAAAACCGAGAAATGAAGTTGCGACGGTCAGTCGATACGGAAATACGGCATACTCCGGTGGGAAAAACTCTCCATACTCACCATCAGCTAACATCTTCGTTTTTACCTCATCTACCTTGTTCCAGTACTCTTCCTCTGAATACTGCTTATTGAAAATACAAAATTCTTTGTTCTTGAGCCCGACGCAGCCAAAGCAGTGCTCACAGTCCCTGCAAAAATCTGAGTACTCAACATCACTACAATTTTCAATGTTTAAAGAGAATTTGCAGTTATAGCTATTTCCGGTCCATATGTTTGAGAATTCGTAGCAGAGCTCGTTCCCTGTGCCGCCATTTATATCGTAACAATCAGCAGAATCATCACCACCTTCCGCGTACGCTATATTCTCACTATTTTCAACGTAGAGTCCCATATAAACGTTCTTTGAATTATAGATAAAATCACCGTACACATTCTCAACTTTCTCATTCCAGAATGGTTTCCTCGGCGCTTTCGTCTTCAATTCTTCAAATTCACGGATGAGTAGTTGTAATTTTGTGTAATCCCCTAGGTAAATATCTTTCATCCGCTTTTCATACTTTTCTTTACCAACATACTCGTTCCGGAAATAGTATTTCTTGTTGCGCAGGTTTGAAGACATAAAGCAGTATTCGCAGTTCCGGCAGTCCCAAAGAAAGTAATCCTCCATACAGTTTCTGCACTGTTCACAGAAGAAACACTTGTAGAGGCGCTTGCTCAGCTTGCACTCGTAGCAGGTGTCCGAGTAATCAAGTGCCCAGCAGTTGAGACAGTTCTTATCATCCGCACAGCACTGGTGGTAGTAGAGGTCTTCGCCACCATTCTGATCAAAGACAATATAGCAGTTCTTGAGATTCTTTGAGACATTGGTGTACTCACTATCCACGTTCGATGGATCTCCGATTAAGCTCGTGCGGGGTACTTCGAGTTGCAGCTTATGAAACTGCTCGAAGAACGAGCTAGAGGTAGTGTATTCACTGCCGTAGTCCATCGGATCCCACTCATCCGAACGCCAAATCTCATGTTCGTAAACTTTGTACGGACTTCCCGGCTGATACACCGTAATAATTCGTTTTCCCGAAAATGCCGAAGTGTTCTTGAACAGATTGTAGCTATTCTGTGAAGCTACTCGCCTCCGGCGACGTTCATTCGGTTTGAGCGTCGGGAGGGGCACACAAACCTTCTTATAGAAATTGATATCTTCAGGTCGAACGTAAAACTTTTCTTTAGAAAATCTGCACGTTCGCCACTGCCCTCCTTTTTCATCCAATTCTAGGCCGGACAAATACTCATCAAGTGCTCTATCAAATTGGGGAGTTTTCCCGTTCATACCACTTCTGCCTGATAACACGCTTCGCAATACACATTTTTCGGACCGTCAGCGGCACCAGCCTCGCCTTCGACTTCGTCTACGGCGAGTCGAGGCGGATATGGTGTTTGTATTGCCTTATTGCACTTCGCGCAAGACCGTTCATGCAACTCAAAAAGAAGAGGACCGATTTTTTTACGTTTCTCAGTAAGACGCTCACTCGGATGATGGTAAGGTAAAGGAATATGGTATCTCCGATAGAACTCCAGTTCTTTCTTTATGATCAGGAATTTCCTGTCATGCGCACGGTCAAAAATATGTATGCCTAAAATATCGTCACTAACATCACGAATATCATCCGGTAAAGACTGAGCGTCAATTACTTCACCCTCAACTTCAGTTAAATCCTGTTCTATGTTCTCAATTCTATACCCATACCGTTCTGCCACATCTATATCATCATATCCACTATAAGATGTGGCTATAGAAATATTGTATGGAAAAGGAGAAAGAGAAGGAGGAAAAAACTCGCCATATATTCCATCCCGAAGCATCTTTGTTTTAATATTGTCAATTATCTTCCAGTATTCTTCTTCAGAATACTGTTTATTGAAAATACAAAATGATTTATTCCGCAAACCAATGCAGCCAAAACAATCATGACAATTGGTACAGAGGTCGCAGTACTCCATGTCACGACAAGCATCAACTGTCTGAGAGAACTTAATCCCCTGACTCTGAATACTACCATACGAATCATAACAGGACTCTGAACCAGCGCCGCCAACGAGATCATATGAATCTCTGGTTTTTATACCACCCGTACAGTACGAAAGATTCTGTCCTTCAATACTATAAAAACAAGCATAGCAATGCTTAGTGCCCTTTAGATACTCGCCGTAGCTCTCAATAGCACGCTCATTATGGTTTTCTTTATAAAAGGCTTCCTTTTTCAACGCGTCAAACTTATTTTTCAACGAGCTTAACACTTCACGACTTCCAAGATTCAAATCACGCATCTTTTTTTCATATGCCGCTTTTGTAAGTGGTTTATTGAAAAAATAGTACTTTTTATTTCTCAAATTGGTACATCCAAAACAATGGTCACAGTTCCTGCAGTCAAAAAGGAGATAAGAATTCAGGCAATGTTTTGAGTACTCAACAAAGAAACAGTGGTACAGATCAGAACTTTCAAAACAGTCGTAGCAGGTATCCGAATTATCAAGCGTGAAACAATCGTAACAATTTCGTGAATATCTAAGTTCAATACTATACGCGCTGTCTTCTGCCTGCCATGCGCCAAACACAAAATAACAATTCTTCGACCGTCTCGCGCCGTTCGTATAATCACAGTTGACGCTTGTGCCATCAACATACAAATTATGTCGGGGAACATTATGCTGAAGTTCTTTATACTGTTCAAAAAAATTCTTTTGGTCCTTGTACTCTACGGCATCTCAATAGCACGCTCATTATGGTTTTCTTTATAAAAGGCTTCCTTTTTCAACGCGTCAAACTTATTTTTCAACGAGCTTAACACTTCACGACTTCCAAGATTCAAATCACGCATCTTTTTTTCATATGCCGCTT
>DRGK01000002.1 GCA_011050075.1 Candidatus Jorgensenbacteria bacterium | reverse complement strand
CTGCATCAGACGAATGAAAAAATCCACCATGCGCTTCCCGCGTAATGTTACCTTCAACCCAACTACATCACCTTCTCGAGTACGAAAACCGGCAATAGATTTCTTCGCCGGCCGTGGTGATGGTTTCTGTCCGGTTATCAAACTCAGTTCCTGCACAATCTCGGGGAGAATTTTACTATCAAAGTGTGCATTCTTGCGAAGTCTACCAACACCAACATTAACTACAATGCGGTCTATATGATTTTGAATACGAGTTGCAGTGTTCATATTAAAATGTAGCGTTACATTTTTTACAGTAACGAATCGGTTTCTTTCCTTCTCGCTTGTACCCGACACGGACCGGTTTACTGCACGACGAACAGACCAGCATCACATTAGAGCGCTGCAACGAACGAGTAACTTCAATTACCTCTCCTTTTTCACCCTGACGGCGCGGACGCACATGTTTCTTATACACGTTTATCCCTTCAATAGAAACGCGGTGCCGTACTGGATATACCTTCATCACCTTACCACTCTTTCCTTTGTCTTTGCCCGCTATAATATTAACCAAATCGCCTTTTTTGATTCTCATATTTATACAATATCTTTTGCTAATGATGTAATAGCACCATACCCGCGCTCTTTAATTTCACGAGGAATGGGACCAAAAATACGCGTACCACGTGGCTGCTTTTTCTCAATAAGTACAACTGCATTGTCATCAAATTTAATGCGGGTACCGTCTGGACGCTTATGCGGATGTCGCTGACGTACAATGACCCCACGTACTATATCACCCTTTTTCACCTGCTTCCTCGGTTCAGCTACTTGTACCGAGGCAACGATAACATCCCCGATGCGGGCATAACGCCGGCGCGTTCCTCCGAGTACACGAAAACAACGCACGCGTTTTGCGCCTGAGTTATCCGCCACGTTCAATATAGTGCGTTCTTGAATCATATATTACGTTTTATCAGTAGAATCAACCACACGACCCTGCACCAACTCAATAATCCGCCACCGCTTATCTTTAGATAACGGTCGAACTTCGCTAATAATCACGACATCACCAGTATGGTATGTATTGTGCTCGTCGTGTGCCTTAAAACGCTTGGTAATCTTGTAGTACTTTTGATACCGCGAATGTTTCACTAATCGAGTAACCGCAATGACCCGCGTTTTGTCCATTTTATCCGATACGATTGTACCTTTTAACTTTCTCATAGTATTGATAGTACGATGTTTATTCTTTCTCACGCAGTATTGTCTCAAGCTGAGCTACACGTTTTTTGACATTGTGAAACTCCTGCACACTCTTAACCTTGCCCAGCGAAAGGTCAATATATAAATTACGCATACGATCACGCGCAGTCCAAATCTCTTTCTGAATCGCAGATGCTGGTTTTTTACGTATCTCCTGTAATTCTTTTTTCTTCATACGTGTACATCCTTAGTAACAATAAAAGTTTTCATGGGAAGCTTATAACTCGCATGTCGCAATGCTCTAATTGCGACATGTTGTTCAACACCATCAACCTCAAACAACATACGGCCCGGCCTCACCGGTGCTACATAATGATCAACAGCACCTTTTCCACCTCCCATAGTAACTTCGGGGGGGAATGCAGTAACTGGCTTGTCAGGAAATACCCGAATCCACAATTTCCCCTCGCGCTTCATGTATCTGGTAATAGTGCGACGAGCCGCCTCTATTTGATTTGCAGTCATCCAGGCAGCTGAACGCGCCTGCAATCCAACACTGCCAAAATCAAGCGTGGTACCACGCAATTCTTTAAGACGCCCTCGCGACCGTCCCTTGTGCTGCTTCCTATATTTTTGTTTCTTTGGCTGTAGCATCGTCTTCAAATATTTCACCTTTATATAACCATACCTTCACGCCAATAACACCATACGTGGTACGAGCAATGGTTTCACCATAATCAATGTTTGCACGGAGTGTCTGCAGTGGCATGCGTCCAAATGAAAGCCATTGACTGCGCGCAATCTCCGCTCCGTTCAAACGTCCAGACAACTTAATTTTCGCACCTTGTATCTCACGATTCTGCTCAATGAAACGTAACTGCCGCTTCAAAATCAGGCGAGGTGGTAACCGACGTTCCAAATCCGATGCAATCTGATCGGCAATAACGGGTGCTGAAAGTTCTGTACGACGTAATTCTACAACATTCACCGTAATATGAAACGGAATTGATATATCGCGTTCTTTACGCAGTTCGGCAATGTATTTTGTAATCTTATTGCGCAAATCTTCAACGCCCTTCCCCCTGCGTCCAATAACCAATCCGGGACGATTACTCTTAATAAAAATAGTAATATCCTCGCGTGTCCGTTCAATATCAACGCCGGCGATACCTGCATGCGTTAATTGTTTTGCAATAATATCACGAATTGCACAGTCCTCTTCTAAGAAGAACTGTAATGATTTTTTATAGAACCATCGACTGAGCCAAGGTGTGGTAATGCCGAGTCGTAGTGCGTTTGGTTTTATTTTTCTACCCATTTTATATTGACTTGCGCCTAAACAATTTATACAGTGCACCCTGTCGCTCCTTTCTCTGTACCGGGCGTTCAAGTTTCTGCTCGTGAACTTGTTTCTGTGTCTGTTCTTTTTCTTCAGCTGATACGTCTACTTCACCAGAAACTGGTTTTTTGTTTTCAGCCTTACTTTTCTTGCTCTCTTTCTTTTCTTGTTTTTCTTTTTTCTCTATGCGCGGCATAACGAATCGTTCTGCAACAATCTTCTCACGCTCACCGAGTATGAGTGTCACATGACTCATTTTCTTCTCAATGGTATTCACCGAACCGCGAGCTCTTGGAATCCAGCGTTTCAACCTTGGTCCTCCATCAACTGTTATTGTCTTCACGTATAGTTGTGACATTTTAAGATCACTCTGGCGTGCATTTGCCAATGCAGAACGTAACAATTTCAATACGTGTAAACTAGGCCGTCGCGGGGAAAGCATAAGCTGTGCTTCTGCTTCCTGTGCTGACAAGCCACGTATCATATCAACTACGCGACGTACCTTACGAGGCGCAACGTGAAGATATCGTAATCGAGCGAATACTTCACGTATCTTATTCTGTTGTGTTTGTGTCTGTGCCATAAATAGTACTACGCTCTCTGTTATTTACGTTCAAGCTCTCGTTGCATCTTACCGCCATGCCGCGTAAATTTACGTGTCGGCGCAAATTCTCCTAAACGGTGCCCAATCATGTCTTCATTCACCAAGAACTCAATAAATTCTTTGCCGTTATGTACAGCAAATGTGTATCCCACCATTTCTGGTGCGATTTCAGAAGCACGCGCCCACGTTTTAATCGGTCCGTCTTCCTGAGAACGCGTGTGTACCTTCTTCATAAGTTTCTCATCCGTATATGGTCCTTTTTTTGCACTACGTGACATATTATTTCTTCTTCCGCCGTTTAATAATATAACGGTTTGATGGTTTATTCTTTCGACGCGTTCGGTGACCACCAGTTACCTTTCCCCATTTTGTTTTCGGACGCCGCGTCCCACGCTGAGTTTTTCCTTCACCGCCACCGTACGGATGGTCAACAGGATTCATTGCACTACCGCGCACCGTAGGACGTATTCCTAACCAGCGAGACCGTCCCGCCTTACCTATAACACGAGTACTGTGTTGAGGATTTGAAACCTGACCCACCGACGCATATCCATCCCATCGAACACGTCGTACTTCACTGGAAGGCATCTTAAGGTGCGTATAACCGTCTTCATTCGCAAGTACCTTCAGTGACGAACCGGCAGAACGTCCCAGTTGCCCACCTCTACCCGGCGTCAATTCAACATTATGCACAAACGTGCCAGAGGGAATACGTTTCAAAATGGTTCGGTTGCCCGACTCAAACGGTGCTTCCAAAGAAGTAATAACCTGCCGACCAACCTTGAGTTCGTGAGGTGCGAGTATGTACTGCCGTTCACCGTCACGGTAACGTATGCGTGCGATAAAAGCAGTTCTATACGGGTCGTATTCAATGTACTCTACTACTGCGGGGATATCCATTTTCTTCTGCGAAAAATCAACGATACGGTAACGTCGCTTATGTCCCCCTCCTTGATGTCGCACGGTAATTCTTCCACGGTTATTACGACCCGCATGACGCTTCATTCCTTTTATGAGGCTCTTCAATGGTTTTATGTTTTTAGATATCTGAGTCATATTATGCTTTGTACTACACTGAGATTATACAGAAAAAACGTCAAGTTTTTGGCCCGGTGCTACCGTTACTAAAGCCTTTTTATACATTCGAGCGTGTCCCTTTTTTCCAGCAAATCGCTTACTTCGATGTTTCCCACGAATCATACGAACTGATACGACTGAAACTTCATGCTCACGTTCAATTTCGTTACGCACCATATGCTTGTTCGCGTCAATTGTCACTAAAAATGTATACGTCCCTTCATTGCTCAAGTCGCGTGCCTTCTCAGTAACCCACGGACGCACAATAACATGACGACTCCTGCTGTTAATCGCGGTCTTTTTTGTAGAAGTATGTTGTTTTTTCTCAGTTTCCTCTGGTGCATGTACGGACTTCTCATCTTTATCCCTAAACTTATCAGTCGGGCGATCATCTGCCAAAACAGATGATTTAGCCTTCGTCTTACTCTTTTTCTTAATAATTGAATCAAAAATACTCATTATGTTCTGGATACAGATACTGCCTCAGTTTCACCTCGCAATCTTGCATGAAACCCTTGATAGTGCTCCGCTAATTCATTAACAGCTTCCTTATCAAGAATGATGTATGCGTGGTGCAAACAGTCAATAATACTTAAATTCAGCGGACTCACCGCGTCAACGCTCGGTATATTCCGCACCATTTGATGAAATATGCGATATTCTGCTTTTGGAATAAAGAGTGTGCTTTTCCCATCATGCACGAGCGCGCTATACAGTGACGCAACTACTTTGGTTTTTACTTCCGGCAAAGACAGAGAATCAATCACGAAAACTTCTCCATCGCGCATTTTCTTAGACAGTACAGAAAATAGCGCCTGCCTTCTCATCTGTTTATTTATCTTTTTTGCATACTTGCGCTCTGAAGCAGGTCCGAAAGTAACACCGCCACCACGCCATAGTGGAGAACGAATTGAGCCGTGCCGCGCACGACCGGTACCTTTCTGACGCCAAGGCTTTCTTCCACCGCCGCGCACTTCACTGCGTCCCTTAGATGTTGCTATTCGTTGCCGACTATTTGCCTGCTGCGCAACCATAGCTTGGTGCACTAACTCGGGGCGCCATATAGTATTAAAAAGCTCATCGGGAACCGATACGGTTCCTATCTCTTCTCGTTTTTGATTGTATAGTGGGACCTTCATGAAATTACGTAGTATTATGTGTTTCCTCTTTTTCCGGCAACACTATTAAAATAGTACTGCCTCGCATACCAGGAACACCCCCTTTCACCATAATCGTCTGTGCAGCGCTATCAACGTCAATAATCGGTACCCGCTTCTTCGTTATGCGATCACCTCCCATACGCCCCGGCATGCGCTGTCCAGGATTTGTACGTTGCGGACCGGTTGCACCAATAGAACCCGGCGCACGGAGTGAATGTTTCTGACCATGTGATTTTGGTCCGCCGGCAAATCCATAGCGTTTTACCACACCTTGAAAACCTTTTCCTTTACTTGTACCGGTGAGACGAACTTCCATTCCTGCTTCAAGAGACTGTAGTAAGTCCTTATCGTCTGTAGACACCTTTAAAACGGTGACCGGTATCATCACGTCTTCACGCCATACTTGGCTCATGTGTGATTTTGTACACTTTAATGTATTCACGTTCTTAGGAATTATTTAACCGAGAGAAAGCACCGTACGGATCATCCCGCAGTCCCGTTGAACCCAACCCCGCTGAAAGTAATTCAGTGAGATGAAAGGGAAAGATAATTCTGTTCCAATAACAGAATTATTCTGGTTACATACGGTGTTTTTCCCGTTGGTACCAAAAAATACTTAATTGCATATGTACTAAAACAACTGGGGTCATACCAGTTGTTTTAGTGTAGTCAATGCCGTATAGAAGGTCAAGTACTCAGCTCAGCCCATCTTAATTTCTATATCTATGCCTGCGGGAAGATTTAAGTTACTGAGTGACTCAATGATTTTCTGTCCCGGGTCCAAGATGTCTATCAAGCGTTTGTGCACTTTCATCTCAAAGTGCTCCCGAGATTTTTTATTGACAAACGTAGAACGGTTCACCGTATACCGCCGTATCTCAGTCGGTAACGGAATAGGACCTGCAATCGTACCTCCTTGCCGTTGAATTGCGTCTACAATCTGCCGGACCGAGTTATCAATCAGCTTAGCATCATAACTCTTTATACGAATGCGTAAACGCTCTGTTTTTTGTTCGGTTTTTTTCGGCATGCCTACGAGAGTTCTTACTTCTCTATTTTTGTCACAACGCCTGCACCAACGGTCCTACCACCTTCACGGATAGCAAATCGCTGCTGCTCTTCCAATGCAATAGGAAGAATGAGTTTGATATTCACATTGACCGTATCACCCGGCATGACCATCTCAGTCCCTTTCGGTAAAGTAACATCACCGGTAACATCAGTGGTACGAATATAGAACTGCGGCTTGTAGCCGCTGAAAAACGGAGTGTGACGACCGCCTTCTTCTTTGCTTAGGATGTACACTTCCGCTTCAAACTCTGTGTGTGGTGTTACGCTGCCAGGCTTTACAACAACCTGTCCACGTTCAACATCTTCCTTCTTAATGCCACGCAAGAGTAATCCTACGTTATCACCTGCGCGTCCCTCATCAAGCGTTTTCTGAAACATTTCAATACCGGTTACGACCGTCTTTTGATTTTTGTTCAAACCGATAATCTCTATTTCCTCGCCTGCTTTGACAATACCGCGTTCGGCGCGACCGGTAACTACCGTGCCACGTCCCTCAATTGAGAATATATCCTCAATGGGCATTAAGAACGGCTTATCAATATCACGCTTCGGTTCAGGAATATAATTATCGAGCGCATCAATGAGTTCAAGAATCGGCTTTACTGCCTCATCATCAAGCGATGTAGCTGCTAACGCTTTCAAGGCTGAACCCTTGATAACAGGTACCTCATTACCAGGAAACTCATACTTATTAAGTAACTCTCGAATCTCTGCTTCCACTAACTCCACAAGCTCGGGATCGTCAACCTGATCTGTCTTATTAAGGAACACAACAATAGCCGGCACATCCACTTGCTTTGCCAATAGAATATGCTCTCGTGTCTGCGGCATAGGACCGTCTGCTGCTGATACCACCAATACAGCTCCATCCATCTGCGCTGCACCGGTAATCATGTTCTTGATGTAATCCGCGTGACCTGGAGCATCAATGTGCGCATAGTGCCGCTTTTCACTCTCGTACTCTGAATGATGCAGAGCAATAGTAATACCACGCTCCCTTTCTTCCGGAGCATTATCAATCTGTTCAACCGTCTCAACCTTATCAATTAAACCCTTAAGGTGAAGTATATGAAGAATTGCTGCCGTCAATGTTGTTTTGCCATGATCAACGTGACCAATGGTACCGACATTGACGTGTGGCTTTGTTCGTTCAAATTTTTCTTTTGCCATATTACGTTTCTGTTAGTTAATCTTATCTATACTCTTCGACCTATTGTATATGCGTGTAAAACGCCATTTAGTACGTCTCATCATTAACAAAAAATACGTTGGTGTCAACCCCATTATTTTAGAGTTGAAGGTGGAGCTATTTTTAATTGAGCAAGCACACTACGAAGTAACATAAACACAACAGCAAAACCTATCGCCCCCGCAATAACACCTCCGAGTATATCAGTAATCCAGTGCACTCCCGCAACAACACGCGCAATGCCATTCATAACTGCAAATGCGAGAAACCACCAGCCCCACGTGCGTTTCAACCACAAAAATACAAATGCGAGTGCAAAAAAGAATGCTGCGTGCCCTGATGGAAACGCAGCACCCATCGCATCTACAAGTGGTGTGAAGTCAAGTACTAAAAAAGGGCGCGGACGCTGATAGAGAAGTCGAACCACCTCAGTTACTATGCCGCGTGACACAATAACACCCAGTACCGTGCTGATAATCAAAAAAAGCTGGCGTCTCCAATCCAGCTCACGCAATACCGCTACCAGCACCAGCAACACCAAAACGTACGGTACGTATTCGGCAACAAAGATCACCAATGCATCAAATACCGAAGATGTACCAATAATACGTGCAAGCAACTCTGCGGCTGCAGTATCCATACCTATACGAATGGCAATAATCCCATGCGACGGGCACGTTTAATAGCACGCGCCAAATCACGCTGGTGACGAGCACATACCCCCGTATGTTTAGGATCAATAATTTTCTGTTGTGACGAAACGTATCGTTTCAAAATTCCTATATCCCGAAAATCAATAATTTGAATATTTTTTGAACAGAATGTGCACTGTTTTTGTCTTCTGATAAGCATGTGTATTATTCTCCAAAAATATCCTCACCCTTAATTTCTTCACCCTCTGCATTGAGAGAAATTTCAGGAATCTGAGAATCCTTTTCTTTACTATGAGCATCTGTCGATGGTTTCTGTTCTCCAAGAGACGTAGCAGCCCCACCAGCGCGAGGACCAAACTGAACCCGCTCTGCGATAACTTCAGTAGTACGCCTACTCTGTCCGTCACGTCCTTCCCAAGAACGTGTCTGTAGTCTCCCTTCTATTAAAACCAGCGCTCCTTTTTTCAGAAATTGGTGAGTGGTTTCTGCCTGTCGACCCCATACTACTATATTATGAAACTCGGTGGCTTCCTGACGCTCCCCTGTTTTATTTGTCCAAACACGATTTGTTGCAACAGAAAAACTGGCGACAGGATTACCGGATGAGGTAGAGCGAAGTTCTGGGTCTGCAGTCAATCGCCCAATGAGAAGTACTTTGTTTAAATTCATTCTGTTAATTAGTATACCATTCTAAAATCCAACACCTGTCTTATGTAAGTTCCTCTATTTTTTGTTCAAGCGCCTCATTACTCAAAAAACCTTCCTTTTTCCCCCGAGTATAGACTGGTTCCTTCTCTACTGCTCTTTTCTCAGGCTGTGTACTCACCGTATCAGCTTGCAGTACTAATGCACGCAATACATGTTCACTCATTATAAGTGCTTTTCCAAAGCCGTGTAACGTATCGGGTAAAAACGTTGCCAAAAACACCGCCATAAACGCAGTCGTACGTTTCTTGATGGGGTACGCTAAGTTCACCTTCACGGTCGGCTGCGAAGATATAATCTTCCCACCGTGCTCTTGAATCAGTGTGCGGATGGATGCATCGTCTTCTTCTATGAGCATTGTTGTTATGTCATATGTGCGTAATGTATCTTCCATTATGTTTGAGAGCCTATCATAGCTTTATAGAACCATCAACCTTCTTTTCGCACTACATTTGTCTTAGAAGGTTCCTCCACCTTATCAGTACGCGTTCCAAATGATACCTCTGACAATTCTTGTGGTAATGCTTCTTTTGGAATACCACGCAACCCCGTGCCCGCAGGTATAAGCTTACCAATAATAACGCTTTCTTTAAGACCGCGAAGAATATCAATCTTACCCTCTACTGCAGCATTCACCAAGACACGACTTGTCTCTTGAAATGAGGCTGCCGACAAGAAGCTCTCTGTAGTAAGAGCTACCTTTGTAACACCAAGCACGTGCTGCACTGACTTCGCCGGCTGCCCACCCTTACTCTTTATTTCTTTATTAATCTCACGGAGATGCGACTTGTCTACAATGTCTCCAACAGTAAAGTCAGTATCGCCAGAATCCTTAATCACAACGCGTGAGAGCATTTGGCGAACGATAACCTCAATATGCTTATCATTAATCACCGCTCCTTCGGGTACATAAATCCTCTGTACTTCATTAATAATATACCGTTTCAACGCTTCAAGACCATTATATGTAAGTACTTCACGCAGATCGGCCGGTCCTTCACTGAGTAGCTGTCCTTGTATCACGCGATCATTTTTCTTCACGAACAGGCGGACACCGCGCGGTATAGAATATTCATTAACCGTCGCTTTTTTGCGACCAATCTTATCTTCCACAACTTCAATGATACGCATCGTACTCTTTTCGACAATAGACTGTACCGTACCATCTGTTTTATTCATTACTGCCTGTCCCTTTGGTATACGCACTTCAAAAACTTCTTCAACGCGCGGTAGGCCATGCGTAATATCTACACCTGCAATTCCACCAACGTGAAATGTGCGCATCGTAAGTTGTGTACCGGGCTCACCGATAGACTGAGCAGCAACAATCCCAACCGCCTCGCCTTCCCTAACCATTACTTCCTTCGTAAGGTCCCACCCGTAACACTTGGAACATACACCGTACAACGTTTTACAAGTAATGGGGGAGCGAACTTTTACCGATGGAATATCCGCTTCTTCAATTTTCCTTGCAGTTTCCTTTTCAATAGTTTCACCCGATTTCACTACAATCTTACGACCAATCTTAATATCATCAGCAGCGGTACGCGTGTACAGCCTGCGTGCAAGCGTGTGTCCATACTCATCTCCTTCAGCGCGTATGATCTCCAATCCTTCACGCGTCCGACAGTCTTTTTCATACACAATGAGATCTTGTGCAACGTCTACTAAACGGCGCGTCAGGTAACCTGCCGAAGCAGTTTTCAATGCGGTATCAGTCAATCCCTTACGTGCACCGTGTGTTGACATAAAGTACTCAAGCACATTCAATCCTTCCTTATATGAAGATTTCACCGGCAATTCAATGGTCTCACCACGCGGGTTTGCCACTAATCCCCGCATACCCATAATCTGGTTTGATTGAGCCCAACTACCGCGCGCTTTAGAGGCAATGATAGTGTATATAGGATTTTCAACACCCATATCATCAAGAACCGCTTTACCAACACGCTCTCGTGCGCGCGTCCAGATACTGATGACACGCTCTTCACGCTCACGCTTAGTGAGCAATCCCTCTTCAAACTGTGACTCAATCTCCACAACTTCTTTTTCAGCATCACTAATCAACCGCTCCTTTTCCTTAGGTATACCTACATCCGTAATACCAAATGAAACTGATGAGTATGTTGAATATTTGAATCCAATATCCTTGATTCTATCAAGGTACTCATGGGCATTCGACGTACCGTACTGCTTGATAATCCTCGCTGCAATCTCCGTTAATCCTTTCTTGCCCAGATGTTCGTTCACAAATCCGAAATCATCCGGCAGTATCTGATTAAATACCAAGCGACCATATGTTGTCTCAATAATATCCCCTTCCATAGATATCTTAATAAGGGCATCGTGATTAATAATACCTTGCTCAAACGCGAGCAACGCTTCGTCAACGGTACTGAATACGATATCCATGCTACGTCCTTCACGTACGCGCGTGAGGTAATATACGCCCAACACGATATCCTGTGTAGGTGAAACAATAGGCTCTCCGCTTGATGGCTTTAGTAAGTTCTTGCTCGCATTCATAAGTTCTCGGCACTCATACTGTGCTTCTTCGGTAAGCGGTAAATGTACCGCCATCTGGTCACCATCAAAGTCTGCATTAAACGCCGAACAAACAAGTGGGTGAATGCGGATTGCCAAATCTTCGATGAGTATCGGTTGGAATGCTTGGATACCCAAACGGTGAAGTGTTGGTGCACGATTCAAGAGCACCATCTTATTTTCAATGACTTCTTCAAGTGCGGCCCACACTTCCGGTATTCCCTGTTCAATATAGCGATTCGCCTGTTTTATGTTATACGCAATGCCTCCCTCAATAATTTTATTAATCACGAACGGGCGAAATATTTCCAATGCCAAATTCTTCGGAAGCCCGCACTGGTTCAGTTTCAAATCGGGACCTACCACAATGACCGAACGAGCAGAGTAATCAACTCGCTTACCAAGCAAGTTTTGCCGGAATCGCCCCTGCTTACCCTTCAGCATATCTGCAAGAGACTTGAGTGGTCTGCGACGTGTTGAAAGCACCTGACTCCCCGTGCGCGCATTGTTATCAATCAACGCATCAATTGCTTCCTGCAGCATTCTCTTTTCATTGGTCAGAATAACATCGGGAGAGTTCAAATCAATAAGTTTCTTCAGTCGGTTATTACGATTAATAACACGTCGATACAGGTCATTCAAATCTGCTGTTGCGTACCGTCCACCATCAAGCGCCACCATCGGTCGCAACTCCGGCGGCAGTACCGGAATGACAGTCATTATCATCCATTCAGGCTTTATTTTTGAACGGATGAACGAACGAGAGAGTTTAAGTCGATGAAGAATTTTTTTTCTTCTGCCGGCATCATTCGTGTGTTTTACTTCTTCTTCAAGTTTACGAACAAGTTTTCCAAGCTCCACATTTTTGAGTAGCTTCTGAAGTGCTTCTGCTCCCCTGCCAGCTTCAAAAACCTCTCCAAATTTTTGTGAAAGGTAATAATATTCTTCTTCAGAGAGCACCATACCGGGATACAGAGCACGAAGGATTTCCTTGCTGCGCTCTCGCATTCCCTTGAGCTCTTTATCGTCAACTTCTTTTTTAGCTTTAAGCGCTTTATATTCTTCGTTAATTACCTGTATTGCCTGCTTACGTCTGTCTTCAGCAACCGTGGTAACAATGTATGCAGCGTAGTACACAACGCGCTCAAGTTTAGAAATCGGTACATCAAGCATTGAACTTAATTTTGATGGTACGGTCTTCAAGAACCAAATATTAATAACAGGGCTTGCAAGCTTAATGTGTCCCATGCGTTCACGACGCACATTAGAACGAGTTACTTCCACACCACACCGCTCACACACCACACCTTTATACCGTACTTTTTTATATTTACCACAGTAACACTCATAGTCCTTTGTTGGTCCAAAAATGCGCTCGGAGAACAGACCATCTTTCTCCGGACGCTGTGTACGATAGTTGAGCGTTTCAGGCTTAATTACCTCTCCATATGACCACGCCAAAATCTCCTCGGGTGATGCCACTTTAATAGCAAGGTAGTTAATGTCTCGTATATGGGTGGATTGTCTCATATAGTATTATTAATTAATTATTCAATATCATCGCTCGTCGACTCTTCATGTTTCTCAGGATTATGGCCGTATCGAATACTCAAGCCGAGTGCTTTCAGTTCATTGACCAGTACATTAAACGAAGCGGGAGTCATTGGTTTCTTAATCCGTTGACCGCGAATAATTGCTTCAAATGCTGATGAGCGACCTAGTATATCGTCGGACTTAATAGTCAGCATCTCTTGTAAAGTATGTGCTGCACCATACGCTTCCAGCGCCCATACTTCCATCTCTCCAAAACGCTGGCCACCCAACTGCGCTTTACCACCCAACGGTTGCTGCGTAATAAGCGAGTACGGACCGGTTGAGCGCATATGAATTTTATCCTCAACCAGATGATGCAGTTTCATAATATAAATGTACCCGACAGTTACCGGCTCAGGAAGCTTCTGCCCCGTTAACCCATGGAACAAAGTAACTTTACCCGTATTCGACAGTCCGGCTGCTTTCAGCTCGTTTTGAATATCATCATCAGAAGCACCAACAAAGTTTGGCACAATTGCACGGTACCCGAGCTTTGATGCGGCATACCCTAAATGTGTCTCTAAGATTTGACCGAGGTTCATGCGTGAAATAACTCCCAATGGATTCAAAACCACATCAACCGGGGTGCCGTCTTCCAAAAACGGCATATCCTCCACCGACCGGATTTTTGAAATGACCCCCTTATTGCCATGTCGTCCGGCAAGCTTGTCACCGGCTTTGATACGACGAAGCTGTGCAACCTCAACTTGAATTTTTGTGATAATGCCCGGCTCTAGTCGGTCACCCTCATCACGAGAGAATATCTTAATTCCAATGACTCGCCCTTGCTTGCCATGCGGCAATGTGAGCGACGTATCTTTAATGTCACGCGCTTTCTCACCAAAGATAGCACGCAAGAGACGTTCCTCAGGTGTCAGTTCAGACTCGCCTTTCGGCGATATTTTACCAACTAAAATATCGTTCTCACGCACCTCGGCACCAATGCGAATAATACCTTCCTCATCAAGGTTGCGAAGTTTTTCTTCGGAAACATTCGGTATATCGGGTGTTGTAATTTCCGGCCCGAGCTTCGTGTCCCGCACCGAACATGTATACGTCTCAATGTGAATAGAACTGAACGCATCACGCTGTGCAACACGCTCGGATATAAGAATAGCATCCTCAAAATTCATACCTTCCCACGGCATAAATGCAACGAGTAAGTTCTGACCAAGCGCGAGTATGCCATCTTCAGTCGCAGGACCATCTGCAAGTAACGTTCTCTTCTTCACACTCTGTCCAATCTTGACAACCGGCCGCTGTGAAATGCATGTTGAATCATTTGACCGCTTAAACTTGATAAGCGGGTACGGTACCGTCTTTCCTGATGAAGTTTTGACCACCACTTCATTACCATCAACACTGGAAATCGTACCGTCAACGTCCGAAAAAACAGCAAGCTTTGAATCAAACACTACCTGTTCTTCCAGTCCCGTACTCACAAGCGGTGCCCGCGGTTGGATTGACGGTACCGCTTGCCGCTGCATGTTTGAACCCATTAATGCACGGTTCGCATCATCATGCTCCAAAAATGGAATTAATGCTGCAGATACGCTAATCAATTGATTCGGCGAAACGTCCATAAAATCAATCTCTTCACGTGCAAACGTACCAACCTCACTCCGTAAACGCGCTGGTATTTCCTTTTCCTTTATTTTACCCTTTGCGTCGAGTAAAAGGTCAGCTTGGGTAATTTTATACTGCTGCTCGGTAAATGCATCAAGCCAAACCACTTCGCGGGTAACGACACCTTTCTTCACTTTAAAATATGAGGTTTCTATGAACCCAAGCTCATTCAAGCGCGCGTAGGTCGCCAAGTAATTAACCAAACCAATATTCGGACCTTCAGGAGTCTGAATAGGACAAATTCTTCCATAGTATGAACTATGTACATCGCGCACTTCAAAACCGGCGCGCTCACGTGTTAACCCTCCAGGACCCAGCGCAGAGAGACGACGTTTATGTTCAAGCTCAGCTAATGGATTTGCCTGGTCCATGAACTGCGAAAGCTGCGATGATGCAAAGAAGCTACGCACGACAGAAGTGAGTATTTTATAATTAATCAACTGTGACGGCTGTAGTCCTTTACGCTCAACAACTGACATTGTATCCTGCACCGCGCGTCGCAGACGAGCAAAGCCAACACGTAAACGCAGCTGAATCAGTTCTCCCACCGCACGAATACGCCGATTACCCAAATGATCAATATCATCAGGCTCAGCATTGGGATCATTATTAAGACGGACAATCTCTTTAATGACCGCTATAATATCTTCAAGATCAAGCGTACCACCTTGTTTTTTAGGATTCAGATCAAGACGCTGATTTAACTTAAAACGCCCCACATTACCGAGGTCATAGCGGTCGGCACGGGTAAATATTGGTTCAATAAGAGCACGTGCATTTTCAACACTCGCTACATCCCCCGGTCGCAACGCTTTGTACAACGCAACAAATGCGTCATCAACTTCTTTTGCACCGTCCTTCTGGAGGGTAACGTCAATATGCTGCACCTTGCCAGTGTCAACATCAGCAAACGCCTTACGTATTTCATCATCTGTTTCCAGACCAAAAACGCGCAGCAACTGTGTAATCGGCGCCTTATGTTTTCGGTCAATTTTTACTCCAATGAAGCCAGATGACTCAGTTGCAAATTCAAGCCATGAACCGCGGTTTGGAATAAGCTTTGCTCCAAAAAATCTCTTGCCGCGCACGACGCGTACACTATAGTACGCTCCCGGAGAACGAATAAGCTGAGAAATAATTACACGCTCTACACCATTGATAATAAACGTACCGTGCCTCGTCATAATCGGGAAGTCGCCGAGGTACACCTCCTGAGTTTTCACGTCCTTTGTTTTCTTGTTAATAAGCTTTACCGTAGCACGCAGCGGCGCTTCATATGTCTGATCTTTTTCTTGTGTTTGAATCTCAGTATATTTAGGGTTGTCGAATTTGTATTTTAGAAAATGCAGCTCAAGCTCCTCACCGGTGTGATCACTGATGGGAGAAATTTCATCAAACAGTTCTTTGAGTCCCTTTTCCAAAAACCACTTGAAAGAACTGTACTGTATTTCAATAAAGTCCGGAGGGGCAACAATGGGCCCCGTGTATGACGAGAATGTTTTTGTTTTACGTTGCATAGATGATATTAAAGGTGTAGGACGCGGTTTTGGTTATGTTCCTCCAGTGTCCGTGAAAAAATAGTTTCTTTTGTTTTCACTGATGAAAGATAATACCAGTACGGACTTGGGGCTGGATTGAGTGCTGCACGGATTGCCTCCTCTCCAGGATTTGCAATTGGTGTAGGAGTGAGACCGGGATGACGATACATGTTATACGGTGAGATAAGCTGTAAGTCTGCTCGGAGCACACGAACATCTTCACAAGTAAGTAAGCGACCGTCACATTTTATGTAACTCAACGTAGCGTCAACCTGTAGTAGAACGCTTGCGCCAAGACGCTTCCACAAAATACCTGCAACGGTACGCCTATCCTCAAATTCAGGAACCTCACGTTCAAGCAGTGAGGCTAGAATAAGTACGCCATACCACTCTTCAGCATCACGGAGCAATGGCCACGCCTTCTCAGAAAAAGTATTTAATAAAACTCTCACAACTTGCTCCGGCGATGAGTCACGTTCAAAACGGTACGTATCGGGAAACAAGAATCCTTCAAGGCTCAATGCACCATCAAGAAACGGATAGTCTTGCACGAGTGAGATAAAAGAAAAGCGCTCGAGCGCGCCCTCCTTAAGGATACTCATATCTACAAGCAACGTCTCAATATCCTTGAGCGTAACACCTTCTGGTAGCGTAATCATTACCTCGTTTGCACCGGCAGTGGTAAGACTGTTTATCACTGCTGGTACGCTCATAGCTGCACTCAATTCATATACACCCGGTTGAAACCGCTGCGCTCTTCCGCTCAAGAGTGCGTATAGTTTAAATACCGTGATTGATTTAATGAGCTTTGCCTGCGACAGTCGCGCGCCTATGTTTCGAAAACTATCCCCGCGGTCAATGTTAAACGCCACAGCTTTAGCTGCAGCACTGTCGGCTGTCGCAGTTGGTTGAAGGCCGTAAAAAAAATACCCCAACGCTACCAAAGATACAATAACGGCCCCCAAGACAACAAGCAAACGCATACGCAACGTGCCTTCTTGGTATGTCTTATGTTTGGGATACAAGTTTAATACGCTCAATAATACCAATAAGTAATGCCGCCGTCAACAAATTCGACCCACCATAACTGACGAACGGAAGTCCAATGCCAATAATGGGAACAATCCCAATATTGGAACCTATATTAACAAAAAAGTGAATAAGAAAAAACAGACCTATACCGAGTACGACAAACTTTTCATCATTCCTATGCAATCGTAAACCGGTAGTTGCTATTCTAAAAAGAAGAACGACATAAGTCAAGACAAGAACAGTACCGCCAAGGAGTCCCCACTCTTCAATAAACGAAGCAAACAGAAAATCGGTGTGTGCCTCCGGTAAAAAACCCAACTGTGTTTGCGTACCTCCACCGAACCCCTTTCCAAAAAAACCGGCTGAGCCAATTGCTATTTTTGACTGGATGAGATTATAATTGACTCCCAATGGATCAATGTCTGGAAATATGAATCCGGTAATCCTATCCTTCTGGTACGGTCGTAGAGCACCCATCCATAACACGAAGAGCAACACGACTGCAAGCGCGAGCCCGATTAGAAATCGGCGTTTATGGATACCGTTCATGAGTAAAAATCCGAGCCAGATACCGCCAAGCACGAGCGCCGATCCAATATCTGGCTGCATCGCTATCAAACCTGCAGGTATCAGCATATACACAAATGAAAGTGCGATATTCTTACTCTGCCACGCCGCTACGTACCGCCGTGAAAAAAAACCGGCGAGCACTACGATCAGTGCTACCTTCGCAAGCTCGGATGGTTCAAACTGCAACGGTCCGAGTATGATCCAGCTCTTGGTACCCCGTATCGTATGACCAAGCGCGTATGGTACTAATAGTAATCCTACGCTCACCCAATAAAACCCATACCGAAACCATGATTGCGTAAAGAGCCACTGCCAACGGATGCGACTGCAGCCTATAATGACGAAGAATGCAAGCACAAACCATAACACCTGCCGAAAAAAGAATATGGTATTAATGCTCGCCAGTGTTACCAGCCCCATACTCGCCAAAACCGTGACACATCCCAGCAAAAGCCAATCAAAATCGTGTATCCACCCTCTCATTACTGTTTTAGGTGTGTTACTACGCTGGTTGCACTAATATCAACAGCATCAGCAAATAATGCATCGGTAGGTGTGTGAATTGTAAACGTACGCTCACCAAAGGCAGGTACATTCTGCAGTATGGTGCGACTGGCAAATATCCGATACCCGGTTGTGTTATAAAAGAATGCGGTCACCCATACACTCGGTACGATCACAACACTCTGGTTACGAATAGCACCATACACCGTCACCGTACTACCTTCCCGTACTGTTTCAATATGTACCACCTCAAGTTTTGGCTGAAGTACCAAATCAGTACGTTCCAGAGATGTATCAGAGAACGTAAGAGTAACGTCGGTCACCCGCTCGTCAAGTGAAACCGTCTGATATATCCACACAGACGCACCACCACGAACTTCGCTCAACCCGGAACGTACGGCAATAAATTCTCCACGAGACAGCACCGTAAACTCATACGAAAACACGGCTCTATGATCAGTATTCGGATTGTATATTTTCGCCACCAACGCAGTATCGCCGGATGCGAGCTGGTAAAACTCAACATCCCGCAGTTCCAGTTCAGACAACTCAGTTAAATCACACGAAGTGCACGGACCGCCGCAATCCACCTGAAACTCTCCCTGATTGCGGATACCATCAACACATGACGGTATTGGTTTAAGCCAAGTCTGGTACGCGCTCCACACAATGAACGCAAAAAGCACAATGTACATTGCACCGTACAATATCTGTTTCATTCTCCGACGCATACCGTTTATTATACATTGTGTGGTCATCATAGAAACAACCCCGACATATGTCGGGGTTGTTTTGTCTATCTTAGAAAATCTACGCTTTTTCTACATTTACTGCAGCTGGACCCTTGTCCGACTGCTCAAGCTCAAAGGTGACGTTGTCCCCTTCTCGTAGATCATCAAATCCTACACCAACGAGATTGTTAGAGTGAAAGAAAAGGTCTTTCTCCTCTCCTTCCCTTCCAATGAAACCAAATCCCTTGTCGGTGAGCTTCTTGATAACTCCTTCCATGAGTAAGTTTTTTGTTAACGTTTAATAGCAGACTCGACCACTCTCTACTTGCGTATAACGCACATACACAGTATAGGGTTACTATACATATGTCAACCCCATACTCCTACATCACATCAAACCATGCTGAGCCGTGTTTTTTGATGAGTGCATGCTCAGCTTTCCCTATCTGTAGCTCCTGACTTACCTGAATACCAAGCGTATCGATAAACTTCCTAATGCGCTGTTTCACGTCTTCCACACGCTCATCGTCCGGTACATCCATAGCTTCAACCTCCAGAAATAACCCAATACCCGGTACCTGTTCTATGTCTATTAATAAGTTATCAGCACGAAACGTTTTCTTACTCTTCTACAACATTCGCATTCTCATGTATCTCTACGAGTATTTCTATTTCACGCATTTAAAAAATCATACTCTTTTAATCTTATTCACATTATCGACACTAATCCATGCACTCATCATTCCGAAACCTGCCTTATTAATATTGAATGGCTTTACTTTTTCCACAGAATCAAAAAACACGAGTATTCCATATCTCTTTCCAGAAATATAGTTTAGTACAGCATCCGGTACACGAGAGAAACCCAGACCACCAGCAAATCGTTTGGTAATATCTATTGCTTCACCATCGCGCTTCACTTCAAACTGCAATACCTTAGTCACCATACCCTTTAATGTAACCGGCGCACCGGAATCCTTGAAATATATAGCATCGCCTCCTTGTATTCTGTCCCATGGCGCCACGCGCGTCTTGTACCACCGTGACTCTATTGTTTTCGCACCTTCCAGAATTCTCGGTAGTAATCCCCAAGATTTTTTCATAATCGCCACGTGGTCCATATTAGTGAGTATACCACCCATAGTTTGTACAAATCACTGTTGGCGTTACTACGTTCCTCGCATATACTATAATACTATAATCATGGAAAAAAACTGTGTGTTCTGTAAAATTGTGCGCGGTGAAGCACCGGCACACAAAATCTGGGAAGATGATACATATCTCGCATTTCTCTCTATTTTCCCAAACACCGAAGGGTTTTCAGTTGTGATTCCAAAACAGCATTATCCGAGCTACGCCTTTGATCTACCAGATGACGTACTCGCAGATCTGATGCGCGCCACTAAACAGGTAGCGAAGCTCTTGGATGCAAAACTGGAAGACGTCGGCAGAACAGGTCTCATCGCCGAAGGGTTTGGTATTGACCATGTACATACAAAACTATTCCCAATGCACGGAACCAACACACCGGAGTGGAGACCGCTCGAATCGAAGGTAGATAAATACTTTAATACGTATGAGGGATACATCTCATCACATGACTACAAACGCGCTGACGATAAAAAATTAGAAAAACTTGCAAAGAATATTAGCAACGAAGAAAAATAAAAAGCCGCCGATGTACTCGACGGCTAGTTTGTTATTATGAATCATTATCAACTTCGCGGTATAGCTTGGCATCATATAATTTAAGCTTGTCGCGTACTACTTTCCATGCCTCGCTATCCGAATCGGCTCGAAGCGTAACAGGCGTAACACTTTCATTATCGCCATCTTTCCCTTTTGCAACGTACTCATACTTTCCCTGCGCCATAATTCATTCTCCTATGTGTGAATGAGTTGTATAAAATAACTGCAAGTACTATACAATAGAATTACAAATAAATCAAGCGTTTCTAATCCTCCAGTGCAAGAACTGCCTCAAGTGTAATAGGAAGTTCCGTACACTTATCCGTAGGACCGCTGAAGTGTCCTTTGTTACTTTCTACAAACACTCTCGCACCAAGTTTTTCTTCAAATATTTTCTTGTTCTCTTCAAGCGGCACAAATGGGTCATTGTCCGAGAGAATCGCCACAAAATTATCCGCAGCTTGCTTCACTTTTTCAAAATCAATTGGCGTCTCAAGCCACGGTTTTACAATCGCTCGTTCTTCTTCACCCTCCAAGCCGGTAAGTACATCAAAAAACCCTGCAACGAGCACAGCGCCTCCTGCCTGCGCAGGCAGGCCAACCTTCGCGTCAATGGTTTCCAAGTACCGAAGTATTGTCTGACAACCAATACTGTGCCCGACGAAGTAGGTATGCTCGTCCGGCTCACCAACAACCTCGGCGAGGTGAGAAACCCACGCTTCAATCTTCGGTTCTTCCGGGTTCGGCATCTGCGGCACAGTAACGGTAAATCCCTTTTTTTCCAACTCTCGTTTCAGCCACGGAAACCATCCCTCCTCAGGATACCCTCCCCAACCGTGCACAATAATCACTTTCTTCTTCATACAATCATTATCCTTTGCACAGACCTAACGGTCAACCATAAACCTTCAAGACGTTCTATATCCCGCGAATATCCGCGGGGTTTTACTGTGCCGCACATTATTAAGTTGACAAATCATGACAAAATTGTCTACCATACATATATACTAAACGCACATTAACATCATCATAAAAAGGAACTATAAAATGAAGGCGAGAAATCTTTCAGTCCTTATCGGTTCCCAGGTACTCGTGACTATTGGAAGCATCGTTGCGTTCCTCATAGCGCTGCTCTTTATGAGTGATTTACTCAGTACTTACGACGCCGCGGCGAAACTTATTACCCTACTCTTGTTGGGTGCTGGTTTTTTCATACTCGGTTCGAGCGCCGCTTCATACGTTATCCAAGTAAGTATGCTGCCGCTCAGCATTGCATTCCTCATCGCTTCCGCTATAGGCAGTTTCATACTACTACCCATGACTGATGTTCTCTCAATGATCATCGCAGCTTCCGTTTCTGTATTTCCAATTATCCTTATTGGAGGCATCACACAGGTAGGGAAGAAGTCTGTCAATATGTACACGGAGAACACGTTAATCACCAAAGGCACGGTATATTGTGCACTCGCAATTGAGATTATTGTAGCAACCACTATTATTTTCTACATTGCTCTGTCTTTATAAGTAAAATTCCACATACATAAAGCCGAACAACCTGTTCGGCTTTTTTATTCAAAAAATAGCCCCCTCCAAAAATTTGAAGGGGGCTTCATGAACACCGCACGGCGTAGTAAGCGCAGGGCTAGAGAAGAGGAGGCTGCCTCGGACCGGATTTGGCCAGAAGACAAAATCTGACCATTGCATCCCACGGTAAAACCCCGGGCGCCTCGATTCACTTTCTCACCACTACCATCGGTGCCATCCGCACACTGGTCTTTGAGACCACATCAAGAAATAGCTACCCACAATTGTATACGACAGGAAAACCTTGTCAACAATAGAGATAAGAATTATTTCTCCACCTCACGCGCCCGTTCTATATTCCGCGCCATAGCAATGAATTCATCTGCTTTTAAGCTCACACCACCAACAAGCACACCGTCAATAATCCCTGTTTCTATGTATCCCGCAACATTTGCCGCGTCGGTCGATCCACCATACAGAACAGCAACCCGTAGCCCATAATTTGTAACTAATAACTGTTTAATGAATCGTGTCATTGTAGCAGCATCCTGTGGATCATCTTCCTCTCCGGTACCAATTGCCCACACCGGCTCATACGCAATAATCACATTATCCTCAATTCCCGATTTCCAGTTCTTTATCCCCTTCATACTATCCTCAAGTTGCTGTTTCACGAATGCTTGAGCTGCAGTAGTACCTTTTACTCGTATTTCCTTTGATTCACCAACACACAGCACCGCGATAAGTTCTTCTTCAAGCACTGCGCGTAATTTCTTATTCACCACCACATTACTCTCTCCCATTGCACGCCGCTCCGAGTGTCCAATAATCACGTACCGCACACCGACCTCACGCAGTTCATGAGCAGAAACTTCACCGGTATACGCGCCTGACTCTTCCCAAAATACATCTTGAGCACCAAGAAGTGTGCGGTCAAGAACTGCGTGAACCGCGCCAAGAAACGGGTATGGGGGCACAACAATAGTTGTTACCTTCTCAATGCCGGCAACACCTTGCTCGACGCTCCGTGCAAGCTCTACTGCTTTCTCATCAGATTCCGGATTCATCTTCCAATTACCAATAAGATATCTCATGTGTTTTCCTGATACTGTTTTTTTTGTATACGCGTTCGCACAAGCGCTATCCAAACTGCAACGTACCCACGAAATCTTTGACCGGTGCCAACCGTCACCGTTGGCACAATTACAACCCGATGCCCGCGCATCTGCGCAGCAAACACTGTCTCTGGCACGGTGTATATCACCGTATCGGTACAGACCTCACGCGCATACCCAACGAGACGCACACCGACAGGAACTGCAAGGTTCAAAGATAATCCGAGTGCACGCTGCAATAGTCTGGTTATCAATCGAAATATATACTCACTCAAACGCGCCACTGTATTTTCTGCATCGTAATCTTCTGTTATCACAACAACTGGCGCATCTTGACTGCGCACCTGAGTAAACGCCCGCCATACATTTTCAGAAATATTGAATCTTGTATTGTATACCACCACACGGTCGCCACGTGCAGTACTGCAAATATCATCTGACAAAACCTGCGTAAGAACCGGTATAATCTTACGAAATTGTCCAACCATATCTTTATTCAACACATCACCATGCTGCACCAGAAGCAGTATTTCAAACGACCGCAACCGCAACGTGTGAAGTATGTAATCGATATCAACGAGCAATAGTGGCAGTGCGTGTACTTTCTGAACAGGAAGTACTATAGATAAGCGTACTGACTTCATAATTACTGTTGGAGACGATGGCGAATAGTACGCTCAACCTCTTCTTTTGGAACACCATATCGACTCATTGAACGAGCATACAACGCACTCGCTTCTGCTTCATTGTACGGTGCGGTAACAAACGTTTGTATATTAAACGGACGCGCCGTTTCTCCGCGCACAAGCAGCTTCACGTACGCATTATAGTTATCTACGTTCACAAGATCTTCAACGGCAAGAAACGGTTCAAACTGTTTTACCAAGAACTCGGCGTCCTGAACACCAACACGAAACGCTATGAACGAGCCTACATTACCAAATACCGCGTCGCGCGTTTTATCATTAAGTTGGGCAATAAACTGGTGCGCCAAGGTCACACTTAATCGATACTTCCGTGCTTCTGATAAGATGGTGGCAATGGAGTCAGTCGTAAAGTTCTGAAATTCATCAATAACCACATTAAAATCACGACGCTCGCTCTCTGGTATGTCAGCACGACCCAGTGCTGCCATTAAGAACTTGCCAACAATGATCATCCCCAACAAGTTCGCATTCAAGTCCCCAATACGACCCTTTGAAAGGTTCACGAGTAATATCTTGCCCTCGTCCATTATTTCTCGGAAATTGAACGCCGAGCGCTCCTGACCAATAATGACGCGCATATAATCATTTGCGATGAAACTGCTAAATTTTGATGTAATATACGGTGTAATATTCTGCAGTGATGCTTCGCCGCCAGCTTTAACTGCTTCCTTTTCCCAAAAATCGATAACCGATGGATTAGTAATACGTGCGAGTTTTTGGTTACGATAATCTGCATCGGTAAAAATGCGCGGTACCTCCATTAACGTCGGCACTTCGTGTGCCGCATCATCCATAAGCAAAAGAAGGGCATTACGCATATATTGCTCAAACATAGGGCCACCTGTTGTTTTTAAATCGTACAACTTATCAAGAATACCCATAAGTTCATTCACTACGAACGTTTTTTCCTCCGGTCGATTGAGGTCGTACTCCAACATATTCAGTCCGAGTGGTTTTTCGAGCGATGATGGGTCGAAAATAATAACATCATCTTGACGCTGCTTTGGAATAAGGCTCGCAATGTGCTGCACCAGATCCCCATGAGGATCAATGACCGCAACACCCTTGCCGCGCTCAATATCACTCATCACGATATTGATGAGTAGTGTTGATTTACCAGTCCCGGTTTGACCTATGGCATACACGTGCCGACGCCTGTCATTATCAGTGATGTAAATTGATCGACGTTCACCGCGATACACACTTTCTCCAATGAGCGTTCCTTCGTCTGGCAGCACAGACGGCGGAGCCAGTTGTTTTGCTTTTAAGTATTTAACGCGCGGCATATCAGTAAATGGCGTTGGAAAGTGAAAAATACTCGCTACCTCCTCAGTATTAAGCACCATTGCCTGTGTCCCGCTGAACTCACGGAATGAGAATCGGTGCGCAAATTTCTTAATACTGCGCGCCTTTACCACCGACAGCTCATTGCGGTCCGGACTACTAAACTGAGCGAACGCAGACACAAGCCCACTAAAAATTGACTCTGCCTGCACTTGGCTTGGGGCAGAAGCCACGAGGCGCACGTTAACTTCCAGGAGCGGTTTGCGCGCCTTTTCTTCCACCGCACGAATAGTATTCTCATCTACACGCTGCCGTTCCTCTTCCGTAGGTGCTTTACCAGAAAGTGCAGAAAACACATTAGATATGGTCGTGCGCTTCTGTAAATCTTTCAAATTCCAGCCTTTGCGCAACAACTGGAGTGATTTTTGTACCTCTCTCTTATGAGACGCAGCTGCCGGACGCAGTATCACCTGCACCGCACCACCCTCTCCCATCTCATCAACCTTCGCCAGACCGCCTAAAATAGGTTGAAATGTATCAGACTCAGAATAGCGGTACGTCGCAATGGGGATGATGGCCTCCTCCTTCGATTTCACCCATCCGCCCAACGTAATACCGGAATGATGAAAGATATTGTAGTCATCAACTTCCTCAACTGATGCATCGCTCCAAATAGCGTGCACCTGACGAACAAACGCATCACCGATATGTGATGGCACCGCTGCATAAAACAAAATCTCCTCGCCGACATGTGGCACCGCCGCCTCAAACACAATTGGTTGATGAAATCCCGCTACCGCACTAAATAACTGTTCAGTGCGACCTATCTCATGCATAACGTCGGTTCCCTCTTGATTCCCCCGTGGGAATCGTAATAGGAACAACTTGGTACGCAACCGCTCAACCGCTGCGCGTCTGCGCGCGCGCAGCGTCACAAAAATACCCACGATACCTACGATACCTACTATACCTGCAAGTGTAATATGGACCCAAACTGGCATGTACTATTTCAAAAATCCTCGCCGCTCAAGTTCTGGAAGTAACTTATCAATCAGTGCGTCATGGAACGCATCCTGAACGAATGGTGGATATTTTCGTGACGCCCGCAATCCACGCAGTAACCCCTTCTTTAATGTGGTTTCCAGTAAAGACATGACGGTGGCCTTAATCTCATCACTTGATTGATCACCTGCCATATATACAGGAAGGCGTGATTCAGTTACATCTGGTGTCAAAACATTACTGCTCTGCTCTGTGTTTGGCATATCCTCTACAACCATCTGTTGTAAGGACTGTTTGACAACTTCATGTTTCTCAATTGGTTTTCCTTCTCCGTGCTCGTACTCATTCATTACACGCTCCACGTGCTTACCCACTTCTGCAAGCTCTTCCTGTGAGGGTAAAAAATCTTTGCGAACAGGTTCTTGATACGTCTCTGGTGAATTATCCATAGTTATTAGTATGCCATACTTAATTAAAGTCCCTCTATCCTAAACTGCCCGGGCGTTGCTGTATCTACACCACTTGAACTTGCAAACCTCTCATTCGGAACGGTTATCACACTATCTTGGCCGCTCCCACCTGACCAGTCGGACTGGTGGAACACACGATTTCGCCACCTCGTCATGTACTCAAAAAACGTAAACTCTTGAGTTCCTTGGCTTGTGTCCCACTGAAGCACCGCAGTCACCTTCTGTGTTGTCGGGTCCTCAGTACCACCGGAGGTTACAATATCTCCTCCAGTATCACGATTCACATTCTCAACGTAGAAATAGCGAGTGAAAAGCGTGGAGTTATAGAGATGTTTAACTTCATCAGCGTCAAGTGCACGGTTGTATATACGAACGTCATCAACAAGACCATCAAAATAAAGTTGTGGTCCAGTGTACGCACCGATAAGTAGATTTCCAGCTGCTATTTCGTTAGGCCAACCATATTCGTCCCGTAACACTCCATCTACATATAATTTTATGTTATCAGAAGGATCTGCATCCTTATCATAGGTTCCAACAACGTGATACCACGTATCTGCTGAAGTGATTGTATAAGCAGTTGCGGCAGCATTATTTATAACAAAACGAATTTTATTCGACCAAACTTGGAAGTAAGTAGTATTGTAAACCACCGGGTTGTCATTACTATCAAGAACCGATGGATTAATCCATGCAGAAAAAGTTATTGGACTACTTAAGCTGATACTACCAACATCCACATAATTAGTTGATCCATTAAAATCCAAGCAGTAGCCAATTTTACAGGTAGATGTCGCTCTCGTTACGCCACCCGCGAGCGTCCCATCGTTCCCGTTTCCAGAGTAGTCATAGGCAATCGTACTGCTCGCCTCATCAAGCTTCCAGTATCCAACCAAACCGTCATGGATATCATTCGCAATTATCCCCTCTTTACCCTGCAAGATAGCAAACTGCGTGCTCGTAGTATAGAAATAGTACAGCGTGCTTGAGCCTTTCGTCAGGCCATACAAGCCATCCCAGCTGCCGAGCGAAAATGCGCGCGTCTTCTCCATAATATCCTGTCCAAGTATCGTAGCGCTCTGCTGTATCTGACTCGCAGAGCTTGACTGCAGTACGACAATTATCGCCATACTTGCAGCACCGATGAGGAGCGCACCGATTGCCAGAGCGATAATAATCTCAATGAGAGATTGTCCTGTCTCGTTTTTATTTAAGGTCATCATAGTGTGCTTTGATTGTGCTGGAAGAAAGAGCAACGTTATACATGCGAACTTCGTCGATGAAACCTTTGAAAAGCGCATAATTACCTCCATATCCCTCAGCTCGCCTTGCTGCACCAATAGAAGAAGGAACATAACCTCCTGTGTAGTTAGAAGCTAATCTAGTGGGGTTAACAGCAGTAAATGATTTCTCTACGCCATCAACATAAATATGAAAATCGGGACTAGAATCACTCCACACTTTACTAATTCCAATATGATGCCATTGGCCTGCTGTTAGAACAACGTCGTTAGTGCGGTAATAAGCACTTCCAGCTGGTGATTGTCCTGTATACCAAGCAAACAATATTTTTCCTGAAAGCTGTGTTTGAATAAGATAATGCCCGCTATTATTATTTGTATGTCTTTTGGCAATAAAAGCTTGATCATTAGTATAATCATCACTCTTAACCCACATACTGAAACTTAATTGATCTGTTGTATTGGCCCGTAATGACTTGTCATCTGGTATAGAAATATAATCATCATCACCATCAAAATACAGACACCCCCCAGCTTTACAACTCGAACCAGACTGCCATGTAGGGCCATTCGTAAGCGTCCCGGTATTATCATTACTCGATGCATCATACGTACTGGTACTAGTTTCTTCATCAAAGTGCCAGTAGCCAACGATACCATCTTCCATTCGCTGTGTAACAAGTCCTTGTGTATTTACGATAATATCTCCGATGTATGAACGAGAGGCTTTGGGAGAAACAGTGATAATTTTACGGGTGCTCACTTTCCCGCTAATGGGGTTGAATAGAATATCCACTATACGATTACCGGCTGGTTCGCCAAACTCTACCGGCCTGCGAAATGAATGTGTCGCAGTTGTCGTACCATTCGCGTACGAACTTCCCTGAAATACTTTGTAGATATCTCCAGTGCTCGTGCTGATGAATCGAATACCCCAACCGAAACCATCTTTCTGCGTTACTGAACGTTCACGTGTCTCACGCACCACCGCGGTAACTTCCAACATTGAAAACTCAACATCTTTCCGGTTACGAAACGAATTCAATGATAGAAACCCAGAAGAGGTCAGTACTACGCCAATCGCAACTACAATAAGAACCTCTGTCAGTGTGAACCCGCTCCGTGATGAATGACGAGTCATGAACCTAAAACTGCGTAGTGAGTTCATAGATCGGCACAATAATGGCGAGCGCAATAATACCAATCACAAATCCTATGATCAAAAGTAGTATCGGCTCCAAGAGAGATACCAGTCTCTTGAGCGAGTTGTCAATTTCGCCAATGTAAAAGTCGGCAAGTGTCTCCAATACATTTTCAACATGTCCCGCCTTCTCCGCAATCGCGATAAGATTGACCACCATTTTCGGAAAAAACGTTTCGCGCCGAAACGCCTCACCAAGTACCAGTCCCTTCGAAATCCCTTCTCGAGAAATACGAAGTAGTGCCTGTTTCATTTCCTCGTGCCCGGCTGCATCAGCGGTAATCTCCAACGCCCCGGTAATGGTAATACCTGCCTTTACCAGAGACGAAAATGTTGCCGCAAACCGTTGTATCGCACGTTTCTTAATAATGTCACTGACTACAGGAATATCCGTCACAACAGACCATAGAAACCTTCTGAAAAATAGCGATGTGCGATATAGATAAAAGAACAAGAATGCAAGTAAAATGAAACCTCCAAACAACCAAAACCAAATCTTCCCGATGAAGAGCCCAACCGTGAACACGACTCTTGAAAAGACAGGGGGTTCAAAGCCGCTGTCCAAAAATACGCCGGCAATCTTCGGTAACGCAAACGTAATCAAGAAAATCAAAATAAATACGGATATGCCGAGCAGCATCGTTGGATAAATAAGCGCGTTGCGAAGCTGGTCACGCAGTCCCTTTTCTTTTAGGAGAGACTGTGTAATGTTGTCACATATATTCTGAAGGTTTCCTGATACTTCTCCTGCCTTAATGAGATTAATATGTACTGAACTGAACACCTTCGGGTATTTTGCAAATGTTGAATGGAATGGTTGCCCACGCTCAAGATTTGAACGTACCTCAAGTAAAAATGATTTGACAGACGGCTTATCAAAATCATCAATTAAAATATTAACAGCCTGCAGTAGATTAGTTCCTATCTGCAGCATAAGTGTGAGGTATCGAAAGAGAAAAATCTGGTCTGCAATAGTCACACGTCCCCTAAACAACGTTTTACGCTCCTCCTTTGCGCGCTCAACAAGCTTTACACTAATCGGTTTTAAGCCGCGTGAAGTAAGAAACTGCAGTACATCAGAAACCTGCTGTGCCTCCAGTTCACTCTCAACAATTCTACCGTCAGGTTGTGATGCAATGTAATGAAACTGTGCCATATTACTCCCGAATCACCCGAAATAGTTCATCAACGGTCGTCATACCCAACTCGACCTTCCGCAAACCATCCTCAAACATGGAAACCATACCCTCTTTGCGCGCCAGATGCTGTAATGTGTCTAAATCAAAGTTGGGACTGATGATAAGCTGACGAATATTCTCGGTTATTTCCATTACCTCAAAAATACCAATGCGTCCCACATACCCCGTGTGATTACACGCATCACAACCCTTACCACGATAGAACGTTTTAGGAAGTTTGACCGCTTTAGGATCAACATCCAACTCCATAAGCTGCTCATTAATGGTTTCATATACTGCCTTCTTCGGAGTATATGACTCAATGCAGTCTATATGAACATGGCGCACCAATCGCTGTGAGCTGATTGCGTTTAAAACGGCTGAGACCAAAAACGGCTGAATACCCATATCCATTAAACGCGGTATGGCAGTTGGTGCGTCATTTGTGTGCAAACTTGAAAGCACAAGGTGTCCGGTCAGTGCGGCCTGCACAGAAATGCCGGCGGTATCACTGTCCCGAATTTCACCAACCATAATGATATTTGGGTCTTGGCGCAAAATAGAGCGAAGACCATTTGAGAACGTAATACCCGCAATTTCATTCACCTGAATCTGATTAACGTACCGCATGTCGTACTCAATTGGGTTCTCAATGGTAACAATGTTCACCTCTGGACGGTTCAATATATTCATAATAGAATACAGCGTTGTCGTCTTTCCGGAACCGGTAGGGCCACACACGAGTACCATCCCGTAACTTTTTCCTATCGCGTCACGTATACGTTTCGCAGTATTTTCAAACATACCAAGCTCCTCAAGTGCGAGCGGCTTTTGTGCTGCATCCAGCAAACGGAGTTCAACTTTTTCACCATAGAACGTAGGGATAATAGAAACACGGATGTCAATAAGTTTCCCACCAACTTTATAACGAAATCGCCCATCCTGCGGTTTTGCGTGCTCATCGATACGTAATCCGGAAAGGATTTTTAAACGTGCAATCACGGACGAATGGACTTGAGGCGACATACGCAGAATCTCATGTAAAATACCATCAATCCGAAAACGTATCAGTACCGCATCATCCAAAATTTCAAAGTGCACATCAGATGCGCGTGAAGAAATCGCATATGCCAGCAGATTATCCACCAGCGCAACTATCGGTACATCTTTCGCCGCCTCCTCAGCACCTCGCGCTTTTGAACGGAGTGATTCTTTAATACTTTGTTCAATCAACTGTTTGAAGTCTTGTGCCTGTTTCTGTCCATACAGCGTGTAACCACGATTGAGATCCTCATCAGACACTAAGAATGGTCGCACGGGCGCACCGAGACGCAGGGTTAGGAAATTGGTCGTTTCCAGGTCTGTTGGATTTTCCATCGCAACATTGTACGACCCGTCCTGATTGCGTCCAAAGATTACCACACGTCGGGAACGCGCAATATCCTCTGAAATCACTTGCAGAACCTGCTCATCAATGACTGTTGCGCCGAGGTCAACACGCTCAACATTAAATGCTTTTGCTAAGATGAGATAAAAATAGTCCTCGTTGATAATGCCGCGCGAGATGATGATATCAATTGGATTCTGTTTGCGCCGACTAGCTTCATCAACAATCGTATTGAACGTTTTTTCGTCAATAATGCCCGCAGTAATCAGAATCTGCTTAAGACGTTCTGTAGAAAGGTTTATCACTGATTTTAGGTTTTAGGTTAAAACAAGCTCATTACTATTATAGTCAAGATTGCCACTGGCAGCCACAGCCAGTACAAAGAAAATCTGTGATTTTCTTTCGTAACTAATAATTGGTAACTAGTGGCTATGGCAGCAACAGAAAGCATAGCCACGATGTAGAATATCCACGCATATCCCCACGCAGGGTTACCAAGAAGAAATATAGAGAGCGCTCCCAAGTAGGGTTCTTCCGGCTCGAAAAACCGTTCGTTAAAGCGGTTATTGAGTTTCTGCGCCGTAACAAAAAACGCTGCCGCTGCAGCGAGTGAGATGAGGTAGTACAGTCCGAAACGGATGAAGTGATAGTTAACCACATACCACATACTCTGGTATGGAGGAATAAAATAGATTGAAGGCGGACCAGCATCTCGCCAGAGAATATATTGAAACACAATGAGGTACACAAAATATGCGAGTATAAAACCTACTGTAATAAAAAGGAGAAGTCGGACTCCACGCTTGAAACTAAAACGCTTCTTCAAGCTGGCTAACTGGACGATAAATACAATAGATAGAACACTAAACGAAAATACTGTCACCATACACTTTATTATAAAACAAAAAAACCTCTCAAAGAGGTACTGGTAAGCACTGCAATCAAATAATTACTAATCACAACACGTCAAGTTAGGAGAGTTTCCTATTTCGTAGACGTTAATATCATCACCACCGTCACTACTCTCTACATCGGATGTGCCATCATATCTATATCTTTCACTTTCCATAGCAGCATTAAGCTCGTATTCGGTGCCGGTACAACCGTACGCATAGAGGCATGCATAACCGCCGGAGCCGCAGTTCGTAGAACCATTATTCGGGTCAATCGGAAGACGCGAGAGCGGTGAATTACCTGAAATATTTTCAAAGTCAACTGCAACCCATCCAGTGCCATCTACAGTGGTTGATGCATTGGTCGAACAACTGCTGATAGTAACAAAGTTCTCTGTGCTACCTGAGGTACACCGAGCAAATGCTCCAGAGCATGCAGCATTATTTACACCACCAATACCTGCACTTGAAACGTCAGCTAAATAGAGAGCTATTGCACTATGTACCGCGGCTAAATCAGACAACCGCGTCGCATCTCGCCCCTGCTTTATAAGCTCTGCGGGGTTTAAAACAAGCGTTACCGCCGTCGCGAGTACCGCCAAAATTGCAATAACAATCAACAGTTCAATAAGCGTGAAACCTTTTTTCATTACTACTTATTATACACAACTACACACACAAAAGTTCACTCTTCTATGTAACATTATCTACCATATATCCAATCCAGCATCGTTTCCTATTTCATAGAAATCTGAGTCCTCTCCGCCGTCGGTTGATTCTTTATCAGCAGGGCCAGTATTTACATACCGCGCACTCTCCATCTGGGTAATTAACTCGTACTCTCCACTTGTATTGGAACCAAATCCATAGTAGTGGGTATTATCATCTGTTGGATCAAGAGGTAACCGTGAAAGCGGTGAACCGCCTGATACACTAGTAAAATTTATATCCACCCATCCTCCGCCAGTCACGACAGTCGATGTAACCGCTGAACAAGCTGTGGGAGGCGAGGTTGCAAGTGCAACATTACAATTGAGAGTGGAATTAAATGATGCACTAGAAACATCAGCCAGATAGAGCGCAATTGCACTGTGGATTGCCGCTAAATCAGAGAGGCGCGTCGCATCCCGCCCCTGCTTAAGCATCTCTGCGGGGTTCAAGATAAGCGTTACCGCCGTCGCGAGTACCGCTAAAATTGCAATAACAATCAGCAATTCAATAAGCGTAAAACCCTTTTTCATCTCCTTATATAATACTATACATTATAGTACAGCGTCTCAAAAAAGTTTTCCACACAGGTGTTATTACTTGTTGTCACTCTGCAGATACTTTGCAACCTCACGCACGAGATCTTCAATAGAGACTTGCGCCTTTACAAAATAACCAACCGCACCCAGTTCTCGTCCTTTCTTAATATCACTCTCTTGTCCAAGATTTGATGTCACGATGATGGGCACTTGACTTGTCTGAGGATCTTGGCGCACTCGCTCCATAAACTCAAACCCAGACACTTTTGGCAATATAATGTCAAGCAAAATGAGATTAGGTAATTCTGCCTGCACAGTCTTCAGCGCTACTTCCCCATTTACAGCTATCAATACACGATAACCACTCTTTTCAAAGCGCTGTTTCAAAAGAGTCGAGAGAAGTGGCTCGTCCTCAACAATAAGTATAGTTTTTTGTGATTGGGATTGTGGCTGCGGTTGTGGCTGCTGCGGTGCAACAACATTACCTACCGTTACTTCTGGCATATGACGTAATTATATCACAGTATCGATTACAGATTACTAACCATTTGAGATTTTTTCGTCGTTCTCATGAATAACGACAATCGAGTGTTTGGGTGAACTCGATCAACACCCTGGTCGCTCTATCAGCAAGCAATGACTTTGACAACACCTATGACTAACTTGTCATAGGCACAGTCACAGTCATCGCCCACAACGACCAATCGACTCTTTTTGTACAAAACTTAATTGATCCACGCACAGCTTCCGCTACGCGTGCCTTGTTACGACTTCACCCATGTCACCGAACTCAGGCTCATCCACCCTAAAGCGGACTTCACCCGTTCCCGGCTCCCTTGGTGTGACGGGCGGTGAGTACAGGACTCGAGAACGTATTCACCGCGGCATTCTGATCCGCGATTACTAGCGATTCCAGCTTCATGAGGTCGAGTTGCAGACCTCAATCCGTACTGGGACCGGTTTTTGGGGATTAGCTCCACCTTACGGTTTGGCAACCCGCTGTACCGGCCATTGTAGCATGTGTGTCGCCCAGGGCATAAGGGCCATGCTGATTTGACGTCATCCCCACCTTCCTCCGTGTATAACACGGCAGTCTCCTGTGACACGTATAACACAGGACAGGGGTTGCGCTCGTTACCCCACTTAAGGGAACGCCTCACGGCACGAGCTGACGGCAACCATGCAGCACCTGTCCAGACGTCTTAATAAAAAGAAGGAATCCCTTTCGGGAAACCGTCGTCAGGATGTCAAGCCCTGGTGAGGTTCCTCGCTTAGTGTCGAATTAAACCACATGCTCCACCGCTTGTGCGAGTCCCCGTCTATTCCTTTGAGTTTTAGCCTTGCGGCCGTACTTCCCAGGCGGTTCACTTAACGCGTTAGCTTCGCCACTCCGAGGGTCGATACTCGAAACAGCTAGTGAACATCGTTTACGGCGTGGACTACGAGGGTATCTAATCCTCTTTGCTCCCCACGCTTTCGCGCCTTAGGGTCAGGAACGCCCCAGCCAGATGCCTTCGCCTTTG
>DRGK01000001.1 GCA_011050075.1 Candidatus Jorgensenbacteria bacterium | reverse complement strand
TCACTCAGAATGCTCACTATGTGTACACATAAGAGCACTACCATTATTATGATAATGAATAGTACGGGAAGCGGGATATTAAACATGTCATATCTTCCTTTCTTGTAACTACAATATGTAAATGAACACTACGATAATAATGCACGGTACAACAGAGTAATAAGAAAGTCAACTTATTTCACTGCAACAGTATTATCTGTCGTAAAAATGATATTGTTGCAACGGGTAAACCGTCGCAAAATATCTTATAATAGGTTGAGTAAGGAATCATGTCTGATATAGAAAAGCTACTCAAAGAATATCTTGATTATCTTGAGATCGAGAAAAATCGCTCGGTGAAAACAAGAACGGCGTATGGGCGATACCTGCGTGACTTTATCAGTACTACCGAGATACAGCGCGTTTCTGATATTACACAGGATGTTGTACGCGAGTATCGTATCAATCTTGCACGGCGCGATATCAAAAAAATTACGCAAAGCTACTACGTCATTGCGTTGCGCAACTTCCTGAAATATCTCATCAGGCGCAATATTAAGGTTTTGTCACCGGAAACCATAGAACTGCCAAAAATCAGCAGAAGAGATATTGAGATACTGGACTACAAAGAACTGGAGCGTCTGCTCAGCGCCCCACAGGGAGCACACATACGACCACTCAGAGACAAGGCAGTACTTGAGATGCTCTTTTCAACCGGACTTCGTGTCTCTGAATTATGCGGCTTGGACCGATATATCGATATGGAGCGCGGAGAGTTTTCTGTGCGCGGTAAAGGTGAGAAACTGCGCGTGGTTTTCCTGTCACAGAGCGCAAAAAAAACACTCAAGGAGTATCTCGGTGCACGCACCGATGCAGATGAAGCGTTGTTTATAAGCTTAACGAAAAAAGGTAAAGTACTTGGGCGCATTACGCCACGTGCGGTGCAGCGCCTCGTAGACTACAACGCACGCAAAGCGGGGATTATGGCAAACGTTCACCCACACCAGCTTCGGCACCAGTTTGCCACAGACCTTCTTATTAACGGTGCAGACCTGCGCGCTGTCCAGGAACTGTTAGGTCATGCAAACGTGTCCACCACACAGGTATATACACACCTCACAAACAGAAAATTGAGAGAGATTCATGAAGCATTCCATGCGCGCAGACGAAGACCATAAGAGCGTGCGCTTGTGTTGTCAGACGACATAAGATACAATGATGAAACGTTACTATATATGGCGCTCTCTAAGCGACAAAAACAGCCGATTATTAAAGAAAATCGGCAGCATGAGAAGGACACAGGTTCAGCGGAAGTACAAATAGGACTGCTCACGAAACGTATTGAAGAACTCGCTTCTCATCTGAAAAAGCACTCAAAAGACCACCATTCACGGCGAGGTCTTTTAATGATGGTTGGTAAACGAAGACGACTTCTACGATACCTTGAGCGCGAGAACAAGAAACAGTATGAGGTGCTCGCGAAGAGGTTCGGTATTAAGGTATAAAAAATGATTCAGACCACGGCGCAGCGGGTTGGTATCTTCATTGACGTACAGAACATCTACCACTCTGCAAAGAATCTGTACACCGCCCGTGTTAATTTTCAAAAACTCATTAAGGAGTTGGTCGGCGATCGTACACTCATACGCGCTCTTGCGTACGTAATAAAGAGTGAAACGGCACTTGGCGAGCAGTCATTTTTCGATGCGTTAGAAAGCGCGGGACTGGAACTGCGCATAAAAGATCTGCAGATCTTTGCCGGTGGGATGAAAAAGGCAGACTGGGACGTCGGTATGGCCGTTGATGCCATCCGTATCTCTTCAACGCTTGATGTCGTTATTCTCGTAACCGGTGATGGTGATTTCGTGCCACTCGTTGAATATCTGAAGTGGGGACTGGGTAAACATGTTGAGGCTGCTGCGTTTATGAAAACCACCTCTTCACGTCTTATTGATGTTGCCGACACCTTTGTTGACCTTAGCAAGCTCCCTAAGTTGCTTATGGATATCCCTACCAAGCGACGCGGAGCAAAACAATCAAACAGTACAAACAAGAAAAATAAAAAATAATTATGCAAGAATTAAAACGAAATACATTCACAACTTCACTTGACGATGAAGAAGTGTCGCTTGAGGTATCAGATATTGCAAAACAGGCGAACGCGGCGGTCATAGGCAAACATGGCGAGACGGTTGTGCTAGCTACGGTAGTTATCGGGAATGAACGAGAGGGCATTGACTACTTCCCGCTCACCGTTGATTTCGAAGAACGCTTTTACGCAGTTGGTAAAATTCTAGGTGGGCGCTTTATGCGACGCGAAGGAAGACCATCAGACGATGCGGTACTTTCAGGACGGCTCATTGACCGTACCATTAGGCCATTGTTTGATATGCGCTTACGGCGTGCAATACAGGTAACTATCACCATACTCGCGTATGATGAAGTACATGATCCCGACATGATCGCGCTCTTGACTGTTTCAGCCGCGCTCAGCATATCAGACATTCCATGGAACGGTCCGGTTGCGGGCGTTTTCGGCGCAGACGGAAAGGCATTTTTTGCCGGTTCTGAAGGTAAAATAAACATGATTGAGTTTGAAGGAAGCGACGCTTCAGAAAAGGAGTTAATTAAATTATTTGAGACAGCGCAGGGCAAGATTGACCAGCTTATAACTTTCCAGAAAGATATTATAAAGAAAATTGGTAAAGAGAAGATTGAGCTCACGTTCACAGAACCAAGCGCGGAGACCAAGAAAACAGTTCAAGAACTCCTCAAACAGAAGCTTGAGACGGCGCTTGAAAACAAAGCCTTGCATGACCTTGAACGTGAACTTACAGCAATCCTTGAAGAACGTGGAGAGTCAAGAGAGGATATTGCGCTCGCGCGTTTTTTGCTTGAAGAACAGATTGAGCTCCATGTAAAAAATCTCATTATTACTAAAAAACAACGCATAGATGGGCGGTCACTTGACGAGGTGAGGCCGCTGTATGCTGAGGTGGGGCTTTTCAATCGCACACATGGGTCTGCGCTCTTTATGCGCGGAGACACACAAATTCTCTCGATCACCACACTGGCACCACCAAGCGGGAATCAGTTGATAGAAACAATGAAAACGTCAGAGAGTAGGCGATTCATGCTTCATTATAATTTCCCTAATTTCTCGGTTGGTGAGGCAGGCAGGTCACGCGGACCCGGTCGACGTGACATAGGACACGGCACACTTGCACGCAAAGCACTAAGTGCTGTTATTCCTTCTAAGGAGCTGTCCCCATACACCATTCGGGTTGTTGCTGAGACACTTTCTTCAAACGGTTCGTCTTCAATGGCTACGGTGTGCGCAACCTCTCTTTCTCTTATGGATGCCGGCGTTAATGTTTCCAAGCACGTTGCAGGTATTGCTATGGGGTTAGCGTACGACGAGAAGAGTGGAGCATACGAAATTATGACCGATATTCAAGGACCCGAAGATCATTATGGAGACATGGACCTTAAGGTTGCCGGAACTGAGGACGGTATTAATGCTCTTCAGATGGATGTGAAAGTATCAGGCATCACTAAGGAGATGTTTGAGAAGGCGCTTCCCATGGCACGCAAGGCACGGTTAGAAATTATTAAGGTTCTAAAAGAGGCCTTAGCACAGCCGCGGGACCGTGTTTCGTCGTACGCACCTACTATTCTCCTTCATAGTATTAATCCCGATAAAATAGGGGCACTCATTGGTCCAGGCGGGAAAACCATTAACGGCATCATTGCCGCGGTCGGTGAAGATGTCAGTATCGATATTGATGAAGACGGTACTGTGTTCGTCGCGAGCGTTAATAAAGAACACGCGGAGAAAGCACTTGAGTTGGTAAAGGGTACCACAAGAGAATTCTCTTCAGGTGAAATCGTAGATGGAACAGTTATAAAACTTATAGACTTTGGTGCTATTGTTGATCTGGGAGGTGGTCAAACCGGTATGATTCATGTTTCAGAGCTAAAGGACGGCTTCGTTGATAAAGTAAGTGACGTTGTTAAAGAAGGTGATGCCGTACGTGTTAAGGTTAAAAAAGTTGAGCGCGGGAAAATAGGTCTATCAATTAAGGACGTACCCTCATAAGGTTTCCACAGAGTGTATTTGAGAGACTTCTGTGAGTACACTATAATAAAACATACGTGGCACAAAAGTCGAACAATAATCAACATAACCCTTCTTCTCAATTGGAAGATATATATGTACGCACTATGAACTCCGATATTAAGTCAATGCAAGATCAGGGCGGCAATGCACCAAAGCCGTATACACCACCAACCCCTCCACCGCCAGTCGGTGGGCCGGTAGGCAGTGTGCCGCCAAAAATTCCTTCCGGCGACTCTCCATTTCAGCCGCCGCAGGTTCCCCCTACCGAACCTCCTGTTCCACCAGCCGGTGGAATATCTCAGCCGCCGCAGAATATTGCCGGTGGAGATATGCCTGAGAAAAAATCCAACAAGAAACTATTTATAACGCTTCTTGTTGCACTCATTGTTATTGCTGTTGCAGTAGCAGCATATTTCTTTGTTATACCGCTTTTCGGCAATGATGAGGATGTTACGGATACAACCACGCCTCCAGAAACTGAGCAGTTCGTACCGGACGACACTATAGATATTCCCACCGTACCCGAAGCAGACGTACCGAACGGAGACACATTTGTTCAGGATGAAGACCCTGAAGATGCTGTAGCCGGAGGTGTACCCGCCGAATTTCACGTATCACTCTTTTCTCCACAGGCAGATACAACTGTGTTTCTTGAACCGAACTCCTTAATCCTCGCCGATATTAAGAGCGTGTTCAGTCTTTCACCAACAGACGTACCGCTCTTTAGAGAAATCGTGTTTCGTAATTCTGACGGTACGATGATTCTATTTGAAGAGCTTGCACCCGTACTCCTACCTTCGGTCTTTACTGAAACACTCGCATCTCTGTTTGAATCAGACGCTACATACTTCACATATACTGATAGTGATAATACGTGGTTTGGTTTTGCTGCACGACTAAAGGCTGATGCAGATAAATCAATTGCAACGGCCGCGGCATCCGAGATTGAAAACGTTAAAAGTGAGGTTGCTGGTCTTTATCTTAACGATCCGGGAACCCCTGGTGACTGGAATGATGGCCAAACAAATGGAGAAACGACACGATACATACCATTTTCCCTAACGGGAGCTTCTATGGGTATTACATGGTTGAACGACATCCTCCTTATAAGCACAAATTATGAAGGCGCTAAGGAGGCAGCGAGCCGCCTATGATCCCCGTTCTATTTATTTTTAGCGATTGGGCACTACTGCTCATACGTTTGGTTCTTGGCGTTATACTCATAATGCATGGTGTACCGAAACTCCAGAACATAAAGCAGACCGCAAAACAATTCGCGAGTATGGGATTTACACCGGGTGCATTTTGGGGAGTGGTTGTTGGTCTTATAGAGGTCCTCGGCGGCATTGGTATTGCTGTCGGACTCCTTACTCAACCCCTCGCGCTTCTCGTCTTTATTCAGTTCATCGTCATACTGCTTTTTGTAAAGCGTGGCGAGTCTCTTATGAAGATTGAGACAGATCTTCTTATTCTCGCCTCTGCAGCAATACTCACTACAGTAGGAAGCGGTGCATTGAGCGTAGACCAGGCACTGAATATACTTCTCTACTAGTAGCGTTTGTTCTGTATAACAACAAAACTCCTCCAGTGAGGGGTTTTGTTACAATAGGATAACAAAATGAATGAATTTGTTACCGAGGCTATTGTACTAGGATCATACACGCGTGGAGAATACGACAAGTATGCTGTTCTCTTCACTTATACGTTTGGAAAAATAGAAGCGAGGGTTGTGAGTGGGTCAAAACCACAATCAAAACTTTTTCCTCATCTGGATACGCTCAACCATGTAACGGTTCGACTCGCTCGTAAGACGCATTTTGTTGTGACCGATGCCCTTACGTGTAACCGCTTTACCAACCTGCGTACAAATTCACGAAAATTACACAGTGCATTAATTGGAGTTTCATTGCTCCGCACGTTACTGCCACCCCTCCTGCCCGATACAGAGCTATGGCAGTACCTACTCCAAAAACTGGAAGGTGGGGGGCTAACTCCATTTCATATACTTTCTATGCTTGGATATGATCCTACCCTTGCATCCTGTACGTTATGTAAGAAAAGTAACGCTGACGCATTTCTTACTACCGAAGAAGGTTTCCTGTGCGGTCAATGTGCCGCACGCGTACCAGATACTCCTCACCTGATTTATCTTTCACCGCTTACCACAATAACTACACCATGACCCCCCAAAAAAAGAGTTACAAAAAAAAGAAAAAGAAAACAACTGTTACGCCCGATGTTTTGTGGCTTAGACGATTTACGCTCACCATTGCAGGTATTTCTTTGTTTCTCATAGGCGGAGCTATACTCTTTGTCACCACGTTTAGAGGAGGGAGTTCCGGTGTTTCTGTTGAGGTTGCATTAGACACCACAGCCATAGCGCGCGGTGTCCCGTTTGAGGTACAGGTAAACATTAACAACCAAACTGGTGGTATGTTGTCTGATACAAGACTTTCTCTGCGGTTCAGCGACGGATTGGTAAACCTTTCTCTCGTCGGCGACACACAACTGCTCACCGATACTTTCGGTGATATGGGGGAGGGTAGCTTTACTAAACGTACGTACACGCTCCTTCCAATAAGCGCTGTCGAAAGCACTGAACAAATTATTGCAACGTTTTCATATAAGCTTGGCAGAGCACGTTTTGAAACACGGACCGTGTACGATATCATCATAGACGAAGAAGCACTCAAGGTGTCTATTGAGACACCTGAACAAATACTTGGTGGCACTGCGTCCGAGTTTACTATTACGTATGCCAATATGTCTGATTTTGATTTTCCTTTACTTGAGCTCCGGATATCATATCCACCAAGTTTTACGTTTATTTCTGCTGATCTGCAACCGGACATTTCACAAAACATGTGGCGGCTCGGAGCACTGCGAGCAGGGTCTACGGGAGTACTCATCATACGCGGTATTGTGAATGCCGCAGACGATGATACGCCGGAATTGCACGCTGTGTTCTCAGTGCACTTCATCGAAGCTACATACGACATAGCAGAGGTGACCAAAACACTCGTTACTGCAGAATCACCGCTCGGGTTCAGGTTGTTCACAAACGGAGCAGTAGACGGCGTGGCACGCCTCGGTAATATATTAACGTACTCATTTACATACCATAACCGCAGCGGGATTGCTCTCCGTAATGTAGTTATTAATGCAGAGCTTGTTGGTTCTATGTTTAATCTTGGATCATTAGTAACAAACGCGCGTACCAATGTGCGTGGTGATACGCTTGTCTGGGACAGTACTTCTGTACCTGCTCTTGAGCTTCTCGAGCCAGGAGCGCAGGGAGCGGTGAATTTCACTATAGGGATCCAGCGGACATTTCCCATCGGTCGTCTCGGTGATAAAAATTTCCTACTGCGCGTCACCGCAGACATTACATCACCCTCAGTGCCCTATTATCTAGATGCGGAACGGCTTGTAACCATAACGCGTTCGGAAATTAAAATTGCCGGACGCACAGAGCTAGAAACGGAAGTTTTTTATCGTGACGCATCCTCCGGCATGCTTAATGATGGTATCGTCCCCCCACGTATTGGTGTAGCAACACAGTACACAATCCACTGGATTATTCGTAACTACGCAACCGATATCAATAACACGCTCATCAGTGCGTACCTACCGGAAAATATTCGGTGGACAGGTATTGTAAAAAGCACAACCGACTCTGTTCCACTGTATGATCCCGAAGAGCGAAAGGTGGTCTGGGAAATCGATACAATCCTTGCAACGAAGGGGGTAGTCACGTCTCCCGAAGAAGCTGT